>JASBVU010000217.1 GCA_029960905.1 Thermoanaerobacterium sp. | reverse complement strand
TACTATCTCGTTTTTGCTAAGCAATGTCAGGCTATTGCTGGACTTGTTGTTTAACCTTTTTGAACTATATATGTCGTGATTTAAAATCATGTAAGGCTTAAGGCTGTTACCTGATTTAAACTCAATTTCCCTTCCTTCTCTTAATATATCGTCTAAGCATCTAATGTACTCCGCATCATCAACCGCATCATATACGCCAAACACACATTTTCCATCATCATATATGGTCAAGCAGCTATCATCAAAAGCATTCTTTTTTGCAATAATAGGAAAATAATACCGAGATTTTTTTTCTTCACCACTTATCGTTTCAAAAATAAAATCTATAAGTGCTGCAATAATAATAAATGATTTATCTATGCCCAATATTGCATAGTCAAAAAGCATCTTGTCTTTTATATAAAAGGCCTTTTCTTGAAACCATCTGAATTCTTGAATCTTGTCATCTTTGATGGTTTTTATAATATAATCTAACTTCGATAAAAAGCCATCAAAATCTCCTTCTTCAATATGCACATAAACCATTCCTTTCAATTAATCTAGCCTTAAGATGGCAGCTGCTTCTTCTGGCGGTGTAGGATTTATATACGCATTTGTTGCAAGCTCAAATCCTGCAAAAGTTGTAAGCCTTGGCAATATCTCTATATGCCAATGAAAATCACGTTCATCACGATGTGGGACTGTATGAATGACTATATTGTACAGCGGATTGTCAAAAAGATCCTCATACTTTTTTATTACTGATTTAAGAATGGACGAAAGGCTTCTTATGTCATCGCTATCCATTTCATTAAAAGCTTTGGCGTGTTTTTTAGGCAGTATCCACGATTCATACGCAAATTGTGATGCATACGGGCATATAACCACAAACTTATCATTCTCGGCAGCGATTCTTACATTATCTTTCAGTTCTTCATCAATTATGTGGCAGTAAGGGCATCTTCCAGTTTCTGCTTCATGCCTTTCAACACCTTTAAGCTCTCTCTCCAAAGCTTCAGGTATAAATGGTACGCCCATAATCTGCCAATGTCCATGCTCTAAGGAAGCACCACCGTTTGCACCAAAGTTTTTAAACATCTGCACGTACTTAATCTTCTCATCTTTCACAATATCCTCGTATCTCAAAATGAGTGCATTTACGATGTTCTCAACGCTTTCTACATCCATCTGCCCCAAGGTCATATCATGATGCTGGCTTTCCACTATAATCTCTGCTACACCGTATCCATCATCTGCCTTGTACAATTCACCTTCATGCTTAGCCTCATTCACATCTCTTTTAAATGCTGCAAACTTGTTATTAAACCCTCTCAATGTCCACATGCCTTTCTCATCCCGAAACTCCACAAGCGTAGGTGGTGTCATGTTTTCATTTCCAGGGCAAAACGGACATACGCCACTATTCTTTATCACGTCTGCTTTCTTAAAATCATGAGGCCTTTTCCCTCTTTCCGTAGAAATCACTGCCATCTTGCCTGTAACGACATCATATCTAATCTCTGACATATCATCACCCTTATCAAAAAATAAAAAGCACAATTAAATCAACTAAGCAAGAAAAATCAGCTATCTATTAATTATAGGTATGTGCAACCGAGTGCACTTCTTAAATATATAATATACTTTTTTATATAAAATGTCAATCTAATTTTTATAATCTAACGCAATATATATGGTTTTAATGCAGCCAAATAAAAAAGCACTCAAATTGATGAGTGCCTAATGAATACATATCAAACGTTGTCTTTAATGATAATGTTTGGAATGTTAATTATAGCAATCCTCGATTTTACGAGGAAAAAATAACCGCCCTGCTGACACCAGGACGGTTTAAGATTTTTTAAAACCGTTTCTCGGGCAACCGCATTTTGCGGACGGCTACCTCTCTATTTATATTATAACATAATTTTTTAAACAAAAATTTAGCTGTCTTAATTTTTAAATACTCAAAACCTACTATGAAATTAATATTCCATGAATATAATCTCTCATTCCAAATTATAATTTAGTGTAGTCTTACGCTAATTCAGAAATAAAAGGAGCTGTTTATATTGGCTTTACTTACAATCATGCTTATACTGAGCCTGGCATTTATATTGGTTTCATGTGCTTATTTTACAAATGCCGTAGAATGGTTAGGCAAAAAGTTAAACTTAAATCAAGGAATAATCGGAAGCATTTTTGCCGCTGTAGGTACAGCTATGCCAGAGACGATTATACCTGTAATTGCAATCATACTTCACAATGGCCAAGCATCAGAAGAAATAGGTGTTGGTGCAATAGTTGGTGCCCCTTTCATGCTGTCGACACTTGGCTTTTTTGTCACAGGCACCTCTGCAATAATATATGCTTTATTTCGCAAGAGATCTTTAAAAATAACGCCTTCGTTGACTGGATTTCAAAGGGACATGTCGTACTTCATAATCATATACTCTGTTGCTGTCATCACTTCTATAGTAAATAGCTACATAAACATTAAAAGCGTTGTATCAATTGCTATACTTGTTTCATACTTCGTTTACATCATCCGCACATTTTCATCTAATGATGAAAGCATAAATGATATTAAAAATCTGTATTTCTCAACCCATTTTCATTCAAAGCCTACTATACATCTTATCGTTTTGCAGCTTATATTTTCACTTTTAGGAATATCCTATGGCGCCCACATCTTTATAAAGTACACAGAGCAAGTATCTGCAATAGCAGGAGTTCCTCCAGCCATACTGTCATTAATCATAACGCCTATAGCAACTGAGCTTCCAGAAAAGCTTAACTCTGTCTTATGGGTGGGGCAAAAAAAAGATACCCTTGCACTCTTAAACATAACAGGTGCAATGGTATTTCAATCATCTGTGCCTGTTGCCATAGGCATGATGTTTACAGAATGGCATTTGACTGGACTTACTATGCTGACAACCATGCTATCACTTATATCATCATATATATACCTTTTATATGCATCCAGCAAAAAAAGTTTAAGCCCATTTATTTTGATGTCAGGCATCATTTTCTATGCAATCTTTTTAATGGCATTGCTTTGATTATTCTTTTATGTATGATGCGACAATTTCACCAAAGTAAAAGGTATGATAATCTGGATACCATCTTTTATCAATATCAGCATCTAGATTTTCTTTTATCATATCCTGTTTGTAGACGACTTTACATTCGTAGTGAAGTGAGCACTCCCCTATTATAGGTGTCTCAATCTTTTGGGCTGGAATAGGTGTAAGATTGCACTCCTTAAACTTGTCAAAATCCCTACCTGATTTTGTTCCGCAAAATGCAATGGCTTTATTTAAATCCTCATTTAAAGGTACGCTAATCGTAAATTCGCCTGATTTTTCAATCTGGTTGTATGTAAAGCGGGACTTTCTGACTGCAACTAAAAATACAGGTTTACCCCAAAAATACGTTATTCCTCCCCATCCGATTATCATAGTATTTAGCTTATTCTCTTTAGTAGTCAGAAATATTCCTCTTGATGTCAGCTTTTCGTTCACCTCTTTTATGTACATATCGTACGGCACTTCTTTAATAGTCATATTCATCCCTCCGCAATATTTTTACATTATACATTTTATAGCTTAACCTTAAAAAAACCAAATCCCATTAAAAAACCCCGAGAAAACTCGGGGTATAGAAATCTATTGATTTTTAATGAGGTCTGCAACTGCTGTTATGCTTCCTAATGTTTCAACCAATTTATCAGGAATAATAAGCTTATTAGCAGGATTTTTAGCCATCTCCTGCAGCGCCTCAATCTGCTTTAATGCTATGACAGTCTCATTTGTGCCTGACTCTAATATAGCTTTGTTAACCAATTCAATGGCTTTTGCCTGCGCTTCAGCAATCGCCTCAATGGCTTTTGCCTTGCCTTCCGCCTCTAATATCTGCGACTGCCTCAAACCTTCTGCCTTTCTGATATTTGCTTCTTTCTCAGCCTCTGCCTGCAAGATCTTTGCCTGTTTTTGACCTTCGGCGACAGCTATGGCACTTTGTTTCTCGCCTTCTGCCTGAAGTATTGTGGCCCTCTTGTCCCTTTCAGCCTTCATCTGCTTCTCCATCGCTTGCCTTATTTCATCTGGCGGAGTAATGTCCTTTATTTCAACAGACAGTATCTTTATACCGTATGCATCTGTAAGCTGATCTATAACTTTAAGAAGCTCTGCATTTATCTTGTCTCTGCCTGACAAAACTTCAT
>JASBVU010000216.1 GCA_029960905.1 Thermoanaerobacterium sp. | reverse complement strand
ATTTTCTATTGATTCGTATGTTGAACCCTCATTAAAATAATGATTTGGTTGTATAATAGTCCAATCAAAACCGTATTTATTGCCTTCTGCCTTAAGTTCTGCACCAGCATATGGTATCCAACCAAGTTTAAGTCCAAATCCATGCAAATAGTCAGATGCATACTTTACACTTTCAGCTTCACCTTGAACAGTGGTATCAAGGTCTTCCTGCATCCAATAGAATCCACCTAATTTTAAATACTTATAATCAGCGTTGTTAAAGCGACTAATGAATTGGTCAATATACCATTTTATAGCTTTTTCTCTATTATCAAGTGATGATAAATTTAAAGAAGTACCACTATTGTCTATATCTCCAAAATCTGTACTTTGAGGATCAGGAAATGGCAGCATCATATAAACTAAAACTTTATGGTCATTTTGATTCAATTGCTGATCAGCTTCTTCTACTGCTTGATTTAATGCATCAAGTTGCTGATTCTCTGTAAAAACCCTGTCTAAAAACCATTGCCAATCTTTCATTTGTCCCGGATGGCCTGAGCCAAAAGGGTAATAGCGTCCAGTATTACCTCCATATGGTGTACTTGTTCCTAAAAATAAGAATGTATCAAAGAAAAAATCATCAGGTTTACCATTTTCATCAAAATGTGTTACATATGGCATAAATTTATCTTTGTCCCATACACCTACTTCCCTTCCATTGTAGTTTGCAGGATTGTAATAACCCGCATAAACTAACAAAATGTTTTTAGCTCCATTTGAACTGTCAGTACCCTTTGGCACATAAGCATTTGCTGGCAAAACTGAGATGATAATCATTAAAGAAACTACTAATGTTGCAATGATTTTTTTGTGTGATTTCATCTTATATAACCTCCTTAAAATATTTTTATTTAGCTTTTTATAAAACCCAAAATTACTTAAAATATCTGGGTTTTAATGTATATTCAAATAGGATTTCCTCCACTTTTGTCAAATTATATATTATAACTTTATTACCAAATCAAAACATAAATGGAGTCATCCTACATGAATAAGCAGATGTCATTTTTTGATTTTATTGCCAATTATAATCTGCTTATGGAAAACAATAAACTAAGTTTACTTGATCTTTTGATCAATTTGTCAATATTGATGAATTGATACTTTCATTAAAGATTAACCACTATTACAATAATATTGACCATCCACATGCTAATTCTTTGTATTCTGTTGTTTTATGTTTTTCTTCTGTAAAAATTGTTAACTATTCATATTATTAAACTTTTAATTATTTTTCTTAATTTTTCTAAAAAGTTAAGAAATTTTTGCTGCCTTGAATTTGTAATTGGCACATCTTTCTTTGCTAGGTTTAAACAAGATTATAAACAACGATATCAAGTCTTTACTTATAAGCTTGTCGATTTTATTGAACATATCTGCCAGGAACTTGGTGAACCTCTACCTAACGAGTCAGTCTAGATCCATCAAAGATTTATACTATATGATGCTGTTGGTATTGAATTTTTTGTTAAAGAAAACATTCCAACGTTTTTGATACCATAGTTAAACAGACATGATATCTGCAAAGAATCTGTGATTGAATGTCTTCTCAAATGGTCAATTAACAAGCAACCAACATCTGAAACCAGAATATTTTAACACTGCTTTAAGGCCTTGATTCTTTAAAAGCTGGCTTGTTGAAGAAATAGGTTTATATTTATAACTTTGCTTTATAATATCTTATCGAGTGTTTATTGTTACTATTGTTATGCTTATTTTTACTTTAAAAATACGATATTTATATGTATTGTAAATAACTTAGATTCAATAATTAAATTCCTATTATAATATAATATATATTCGACATAATTGTAGAAATTCCTTTTTTTATTTTATAAAATAAAGAAATTATTTTTTATATTTAGCATAGATAAACCATCATAATAGCTCTATAGGGCTATAAGAATAACATGACTAAAAGTTAGATTTCTATAATTTTCTACGCAAATTTCTTAGCAATTAATAGCACCATTTTAGTTTAAGCGATCTATTAAATTTAAATATAGCCCTCATCATTGAAATTTTTATAATATCACGTCTGCATGCCATACCTTCATGTGATTACAATATTAAATACTATTAAGAATGAATCTATCTTCATAAAATACATCTTGCATTTTTTCACTCTAACATTCATTCTCTTTTTTTAACACAGTAAACTATGTCATAAATTTATATAAAGTCACCAATTGTTTTTATAAATTGGTAAACGTCAAATACTGGTTGAATTAAATCTTCTTCTTGCTGCAAAAATTTCTTTAATTTCTCCCATTTTTGATACATAGCTGTATTATCGCCTTCTGCTCTGTAACTTAGCATTTCAGCAAATAAAGTAATATATTCTGCATGAATATCTATGTACTTCCATGAAACATCCATAATTCTTTTTCGGTTTATTAAATGTTTCTTTATTACAGGTCTAAATTTATCAACGTATTCCACAATTGATGAAAATAATTTTGCATCTTCCGCATTAATCCTTTCTTTACTACTCCTTAAATAATTTGAATCAAATAAATTTGATAGTGTATTTAAATATATCTTGCATTTATCGGCATCTTCACCAAATGATGCAGTAAAATATTCATCAACTATTTCTTGAAATGTTACCTGATTATTCCAAAGTGCCTTCCCAAGCACATATACCCCAAGACCTGTAGGGAAAAATGCCCTTTGCAATTGACAACTTAATAAACCATTTAAACCAACTTTATTTAAATTTACTATATCTTTATACAACAACTCAGATATACCGAAATATCCAGGATCATATAAATGTTCCCACATAAAATGATAGTCAAATAAAAAGCTATCTCTATTGAAAACCTTTTGCCATGCATTAAGATAAGCTACATTCTCTGGGATTGATTTTGGATACTCAAGCTTGTTTCGCACATAAGGTTTCAATGGAACATCAACAGCAGTTGGTTTAAAATTATCCGTATAGACCCTCATTATAGGCGCAAACATCATAATAAATCTATCTTTATTCTTAATCTTCTCATTTTGCGGTGGCCAAAAAAGATCAACATAAATTAAAAACACTATTTTAGTATTGATATTTTTCAAAGTTAATTCTTCATCAAGTTCATTCAGCATTTTAATATAATAATCAGATGGTATCATCTTTTTACATTCATCACATTCACAATGATTGTTATATCCATCCGCCAACCAAAAATGTAAGACATCTACATTAGGATGACTTTCCAAATACTTTACAATTCCATCTACTATCATTTTTCGAACATCATAATTTGAATAACATAAATTTGTATTAATAGGAATACCATCCCACAGTTCTCTTTTCCCATTAATTTCAGCAAAATATTTTTTTGTATCTTCAGGTATATACTTATTATAATTACCCCATCCTATTCCAGGAATGCCAAGCGCTTCACATGTCCATCCATGACCAACGGCATGATATATTAAGTTCCTTTTTTTTATTTCTTTTTCAAGTTTAACAACATATTCCTTTGCTTTTTCTAAAGAAAATTGTTCTTTTTCTTTATATGGATTGTTTTTATGTGAATACCATCTATCAAAAAACTCAAATGCTTCTTTAAATTGTATAAAATAGCTGTTAAGGCCTATTTTGGGTAGAAAATCAATAATGTCATAAACATTTTCATAGCTTACAGCTCCTTCAATGCAAATACCTCTATGCCGATATGACGGTCTCTCCATTACGTGTACTTTCAAATGTTCGATATTAACCGATGGTATATACTCACCATCGTTTCCTGGCCTAATCCATCTGCAGCCTGCTTCATATAAAAACCGATATACGGCAATAAGAACACTGCGTGGATTAGCACCGGCAATATTTCCTTTTCCATTTTCAAAATCTATCACTATAGCATCATCAAAATATGGATCATCAACTTCTATAGCATTAATCCAGTCCATATCAGTGAATAGTCCTATATAGATTTTGTTTGTTTTGTTAGTGTTTTCCCTATTTTCAGTAATATTTATTTTAATATTATTATTCATTTTTATTAGATAATTTTGTAATTCTTGACAGGCAAAATCAAGCGTCTCATTATTGTGCATTTTAACTATATCAATATTTTCAATCACCTTTTGACCTCCCTTACGTTTGTGAGTATTTTCGGCAACTTCTGTTGCCTGATATAACTGAATTTCAGGAGACATATTTTAAATTTATCCCCCAAAATTTCATTC
>JASBVU010000215.1 GCA_029960905.1 Thermoanaerobacterium sp. | reverse complement strand
GGACATTAGTGCTGATGCTTTAGCTACCGCAGAGGAGAATGCTTACGAAAACGGCGTTTCAGATAAGATTATCTTTTTGAGAAGCGACTTATTTTCCTCAGTGCCAGACGATATAAAATTCGATGTAATTGTATCAAATCCGCCGTATATTAGAAGTGGTGATATGGATAAATTACAGGAAGAAGTGAAAAAAGAGCCTAAGATAGCCCTTGATGGAGGAGAAGACGGCCTTTTATTTTACAGAAAGATAGTTAAAGATTCTAAATGGCATATTAAAAGCGGCGGCATAATCTCATTTGAAGTAGGATATGATGAAGCAGATGATGTATCACAAATACTTTTAGATGGCGGATATGGTAATATAGAAATAGTGAAGGACCTTCAGGGAATCGACAGAGTTGTTTTAGGGAAATGGCTTGATTCTTGATACTTTTAAAAATCTTATTAATATGATATAATCAGCTTTTGAGGTGAGATGATGATAGATAAACTTAAGACAATTGAAGATAGATACGTGGAGCTTAGCCAGAAATTAAGCGACCCTGAATCCATGAAAGACATGGATGAATGGAAGAAGATGGCGAAAGAACAGGCTGGATTAGAGGAAATCGTCCAAAAGTATCGGGAGTACAAAAAGGTCAAAGATGACATAGAGTCCACTAAAGAGCTAATTGAGATGGATGATGAGTTAAAAGACATGGCCGAGGAGGAGCTAAAAAGCCTTGAAGCAAAAGAGGAAAGCCTCCTAAATGAGATAAAGCTTTTGTTGCTTCCTAAAGATCCAAACGACGAGAAAGACGTCATTATGGAAATAAGGGCAGGAGCTGGCGGCGAAGAAGCTGCGCTTTTTGCGTATGACCTTTTTAGGATGTACACAATGTATGCGGAGAAAAAGCGTTGGAAGTACGAGATAATGAGTTCAAACGCTACGGAACTTGGAGGATTTAAGGAAGTCATATTCAGTATAGCCGGTAAAGGTGCTTACAGCAGGCTTAAATTTGAAAGCGGCGTTCACAGGGTTCAGAGGATACCTACCACAGAGGCAGGAGGAAGGATACACACATCAACTGCAACAGTTGCAGTATTGCCGGAAGTAGAAGATGTGGATATAGAGATAAATCCAAATGACATAAAGATAGATGTATTCAGATCTGGTGGTCATGGTGGGCAAAGCGTAAATACAACTGACTCGGCGGTAAGGCTTACACACATACCTACAGGCATAGTCATATCATGTCAGGACGAAAGGTCCCAGCTTCAAAACAGGGAAAGAGCCATGAAGATACTTAGGGCTAAGCTTTATGAGATGGCGAGAGAGGAAAAAGAAAGAGAAATTTCTATGACGAGAAAGCTGCAGGTTGGCACAGGTGACAGAAGTGAAAGAATAAGGACTTATAACTTCCCGCAAGGCAGAGTTACAGATCACAGGATAGGGCTTACGCTTTACAAATTGCAGATGGTTTTAGATGGTGATTTGGACGAAATAATCGACGCGCTTTTGGCAGAGGATCAGGCAGAAAGGCTTGAAAGCATGCAGTGATGCTTTAAACAAGCCTTTTCTTTTAACTTTATATGAATAATTTAAAGCACATCATTGCTACTTACACAACTTATATATTTTTTTAAATTATTAAACTTTTTTAACTTGACCCACTATTGATTTCTCATTTATAATAAAAAAAACACTTTAATAATTCACATTATGAAAATATAAATATTGCCCCCCAGCTGTCCTCATTGAGGGCGCTTTTCTACCCGGATGGACCTCCTACCATCCGGGTAGATTTTATTTTGCCACATATCATATTATGCTTTTTCGCAGAATAAATTTTACTTAGATGAGGTGATATTGTGAGCAATTTTCATGTTGTTGCGCTGGGCTTTATTATCGGCATAATAGGCACTGGTACAGGCGGTGCTATAACATTTCTTTTTAGAAAACCATCAAAGCGATTTTTAAGCACGATACTGGGGTTTGCAGGCGGTCTCATGCTGTCAGTAGTCACATTTGATTTGCTGCCACATGCCTTTGAAACAGGCGGATTGAATGTGGGAATGTTGGGACTTATAGCAGGTGTCTTAATTGTGGTATTTTTTGAGGACATATTGCCAGACAAAGAAAGGATAAACAACTACTTAAAAGAAGGAATAATAATGGGATTTGCCATTGCAATACATAATTTTCCCGAAGGACTTGCTGTAGGTTCTGGTTTTATGTCATCTAATAGCTTCGGTTTAAGCATTGCACTTGTCATAGCCCTTCACGACATTCCTGAAGGCATCGCTATGGCGACGCCTCTATCGATAGGAGGAGTCACACCTTTTAAGAACATGGTGTACGCTATACTGGCAGGTATCCCTACAGGCTTAGGAACTATTGCCGGTGTTTATATGGGAGAGATATCCCCTTTTTTCATAGCTTTAAATCTGGGAATTGCTGGCGGTGCTATGCTTTATGTAACTTGCGGTGAGATGATCCCTGAGTCGAGGGATTTATACAGGGGAAGGATTTCTGTATTTGGAATGATTGCGGGAATCATTAGTGGTATAATAATTACAAGAGTTTTATGAAGTTAATCGAAAGGGTTGTGACAAATGACAAAGGTAGTTAAGCTTGATAGAGATAATCCAGACATAAATTTAATTGACGAAGCGGCAAGTATAGTTCTAAATGGTGGGCTTGTGGCTTTTCCCACCGAGACAGTCTACGGCATTGGTGCGAATTCCCTTAATCCGGATGCGGTAGCGAAGATATTCATAGCTAAAGGTAGGCCTCAGGATAATCCCCTTATTTTGCACATTGCAGAGTTTCAGGATCTCTTTAAATACGCGAAGAATGTTCCAAATGATGCGTTAAAGCTGGCACATCGATTTTGGCCGGGACCATTGACCATGATATTTGAAAAGTCTGATATTGTCCCGCCTATAAATACAGCCGGAATGAATACTGTCGCCATTAGAATGCCGTCAAATACCATTGCACACATGCTTATAAAAAGGGCTGGCATACCTGTGTCTGCGCCAAGTGCAAACATATCTGGTAAGCCAAGCCCTACAGATGCTTCACATGTAATTAGCGACCTTTACGGCAGAGTTGATATGATAATAGACGGCGGAAGCTGTGATGTAGGCGTAGAGTCTACAGTAGTAGATATGACGGGAGAGATTCCTACGATTTTAAGGCCGGGCGGTATTACGAAAGAGATGATAATGGACGTAGTTGGCAGTGTAGATGTAGATCCTATAGTATATAAGAAGCCTTCATTTGATGTAAAGCCTAAAGCACCAGGAATGAAGTACAAACACTATTCACCTGATGCAGAAGTTTACATAGTCAAGGGAAATCTAGGTGATGTTATAAAAAAAATACAAGAGTTGACAGAATTTCAATTGAATAATGGTAAAAAAGTTGGTATAATGGCAACAGAGCAAACATGCGAAAAATATCGAAATGGGGAAGTTTTGGTAGTAGGCAACAGGGAAAGACCGGAGACTATCGCCAAAAATCTTTTCAGATGCTTAAGAGAATTTGACAAAAAAGGCGTTGACGTAGTGTACGCTGAAGGGTTTGACTACGATGAAATTGGACTAGCCATAATGAACAGGCTTGAAAAAGCCGCTGGATACAAGGAAATCAATGCGTAAGGAGAAAATGCATTTTATGAAGGTATTGTTTGTTTGTACTGGAAACACCTGTAGAAGCAGTATGGCTGAGGGAATATTTAACCATATAGCAAAGGAGAAAGGTATAGAACATGTGGCGGAATCAGCAGGCACCATGACGTACGACGGATTGCCAGCCACAGATGAAGCCATCAAGGCTTTAAAAGAAAAATATGGTATTGATATATCAAATCATAGATCAAGGCTCATTAAAGAAGAGCATATTAAAGATGCCGATTTAGTCCTCACAATGACAGAGGCACAAAGGGAGTTTATCTTAAGAAAGCATCCTGAATTTGCGGATAAAGTCTTTACATTGAACGAGTTTGCGGATAAAAAGGGAGATATTGAGGATCCATTTGGAAGAGGCTTAGATGTGTACAGAAAAACTGCAGAAGAAATATATGCATCTATAATGCGTATAATAGAAAAATTGTAGAAAGGAGCTTTTCAATGATTGCCATAGGTTCTGATCACGGCGGTTATGAGCTTAAAGAGGCCATAAAGAAACATTTGGAAGAAAGAGGGATAGAATACAAAGATTTTGGCACCTTCAGTGAAGATTCTGTAGACT
>JASBVU010000214.1 GCA_029960905.1 Thermoanaerobacterium sp. | reverse complement strand
TTTTATCTTTGAAGCCTTCGATATGCCGATAGATATGTCAACACAGGATATTATGTTAAAGGTGGAAAGTTATTTAAAAAATATCGATACTTCAAAAGGTATTATTATACTAGTTGATATGGGCTCGCTAGAAGATATATACAAGTCTTTGATTAATGTAGTAGATGGAGATATAGGTATTATAAACAACATTACAACTCAACTGGCGCTGGATGTAGGTAACAGAATTATACAGGGGCAATCTTTAGAACAAATTGTTGTAGAGTCTGTTAAGAAAAATAATAGCAGTTACAAATATATAAAATCAAATAAAAACAAAAAGAGTGGTATTATAACAACATGCATGACTGGAATTGGAACAGCTGTCAAGATAAAAGACCTTTTGCATGAATGTCTCGCAAATGATGAATTTGAGATAATTGCGTATGATTATGACAGACTTAAAGGCAACGGAATAAAAGATGAGATTTTTAAAAACTTTAACATTAAGCTTATTATAGGAACTGCTGATCCTGGAATAAAGCAGATACCATATTTGTCTTTGGAAGACTTAATTGCAGGACATGGCGATGCGATTCTAAATAAAGTATTAAAGGATATTACTGACAATAAAACAATAGAGCAGGTTAACCAGGCTATAGTTAAACTTTTTTCACTGCAAAATGTGTTGAACTACTTGACTATATTAAATCCTGATAAAATAATTGATCAGGTGGAGAAGGCAATTTCCGATTTAGAATTAAATCTTGGTTTTAAATTTTCAAATGACTTAAAGATAGGATTGTATATACACATAAGTTGTCTTATTGAAAGATTAATAATGAAAGATCCTATAATGTCTTACAATAATTTAAATGAATTTAAACAGTGTCATAGACAGTTTATAAATTTCGCTAAGTCTTCGTTTAGTGTCATAGAAGATATTTACAAAGTACAAATACCAACATCGGAAATAGGTTTTATATATGATATAATACATCAGAAAATTAATGATTTGGCTATTTAAAAATAACAAGATATGGCACAACTTTTGCAATTAATTATTTAAGAGGAGGTACAAAATTAAAAAATGGTTGGGATAATATTAGTATCACATGGTCCGTATGCTGAAGCATTATATGAATCACTAAAAATGATATATGGTGAGCAAGATAAAATTGAAACGATTAATTTCAAAATTGGAGAAAGCATAGATGATTTAAGAAAAAAGATAGGCTTAGCAAAAAAAAGATTACAAACCGAAGAAGTGTTGATATTTGTTGATATCATGGGAGGTAGCCCATACAATGTAAGTTCGCTGGAGATAGATGATAAAGTTAATGTTATAACAGGCTTTAATATGCCTATGATTTTGGAGATTTTATCAAGAAGAAATGAAAAATTATCAGTTGTATCTAACATTGCAAAAAATGCGGGTAAAAATGGAATAGTTGATGTTCATGAGAAATTATACGAACGACTTAATAAGTTTTATGATTAGGAGGAGTAACAAAATGTTGAAAGTAGTACGCCTTGATGAAAGATTGGTGCATGGACAGGTAGTAAATAACTGGTGTTCAAGTGAAGATATAACTGAAATAATTGTGATTGATAAGAACGTAGTAAGAGATGAAATACGAAAGACTTTCATTGAGATGGCAGTTCCTGAAGATATAGAGGTGCTGTTTTGTGATGTTGATGGTGCTATCAAAATATATGAAGAAGAAAGTAAATATGAAAATTTAATGATTATATTTAGCAATCCTTTTGAAATATTGGAGTTTTTAGAAAAGGGAGGGAACATTAGCAAAGTTAATATTGGCGGATTACCGTATAAAGCCGGTAAAAAGCGCATTAGTACTGCAGTGTATCTAAACGAAAGTGAAATTGAGGTTTTAAAAAAAATTGCTAAAAAAAATGTTTCTTTAGATGTTAGAATGCTTCCAAATGACAGAAGTATTAATATTTTAACATTAATACAATCGAAGGAGGAATGACGATTGACAATAACGAAATTTATATTGCTGTTTATTGTCACGTCAATTTCAGGAATAGGTGCTGCAGCAGAAGAATTTCAAACACATAGACCGTTGATTGCATCTACATTAGTAGGTTTGGCATTGGGGGATTTAAAAACTGGTATTATAGTAGGTGCTTCGATGGAATTAATAGCATTAGGATGGATGACAATTGGAGCATCTGTTCCGCCTGATCCTGCTATTGCAGGTGCTATTGCTGCGATAATGGCGATTGTTGGAAAACAAAATGTTGGCGTGGCTATAAGTATAGCTGTTCCAGTTGCAGTTGCTGGACAAGTATTGCAAATTGTGCAAAAAAGTACTATCGATGTATTTATAATGCATGGGGCTGATAAATATGCTGAAAGAGGTAGCACAAAAGGTATAACTGCAATGCATTTTTTGACTGCAATACCTAGCGCATTAAGAGTATCAATACCATCTTTAATGGTGGCTTATTTTGCTAATACATCTCACGTAAAAGCTGTATTAGACAATTTACCTAAATCTATTACAATTGGATTGCAAGTAGCTTCTGGTTTCTTGGTTGTAGTTGGTTATGCAATGATTATGGAATTATTAAATGCTAATGAATTATTGCCTTTTTTCTTTATTGGGTTTTTGATTATGACATTTACCAAAATGACTTTAGTTGGATTGGCAATCATGGGAGCTAGTTTTGCGGCAATTTTTTATATTTATTTTTTAAAAGATGATAATAAAAATACTCATAGGAGCAAAAGAACTAATACTATAAATTATTCAGATGATAAATCTATGTTTAAAACAAATGATGAAACAATTATCAAAGATAAATCCTTAAAGCTAGAACACAAAGATCTTTTAAAGATATTTTGGAGAATGCAGTTTTATCAAATATCGTGGAATTATGAAAGAATGCAAAATTTATGTTATTGTTACAGTATGATTCCTGTATTAAAAAAATTATATAAAACAAAAGAGAGGTTGTCTGTAGCTTTAAAAAGACATATGGAATATTTTAATACTCATCAATTTACCGTACCAATAATTTTAGGATTAAATGCTGCGATGGAAGAAGCTGTAGCAAATGAAGAAAAAATTAATGATGAAGCTATTACAGGAATAAAAGTAGCTTTGATGGGACCGTTGGCAGGTCTAGGAGATCCTATATTTTGGGGAATATTAAGGCCTATGATTGGAGCCATAGGTGCTGGAATAGGTCTCAGTGGAAGTTTATTAGGGCCTGTGATATTTTTTGTTATCATAAATGCCATAAGATTAATTATGCGGTATTACGGATTAGTGATCCCATATTATAAAGGTATAAATATGATTGCGTCTATGAAAGAAATATTGCCTAAAATAATGAAGACGGTTGCGGTTTTGGCCTATGTTGTAATGGGTGGATTAGTAGCTAAATGGACGATAATCAATGTGCCAATTAAGTTATACTCTTATTCAACTGATGGTAAAATGGTTGTTGTTACGGCACAACAACAATTAGATACTATAATGCCAAATTTGTTACCACTTATATTAACTTTTCTAATATATTGGCTTCTTAGGAAGAAAGTTCCTGCAATATTTTGCATTATTGGACTTATGATTTTAGGGATTATAGGCTATAATTTAGGTTTTTTAGGATTGCCGTCATAGAAATTCTAAATAGTGTAATTGACAGTATATTTAATGATTATTTTCAAAGGTATAGTGTCATAATTATTTACAAAAACTAGGAATTCGTTTATTAAAAAAACTGGTTAAAAAACATGCCAAGCGATTTACAGTGCTTGGCATGTTTTTTGCATTATATATAGTTAAATCATTTGGAGAGGAGGGAAGAGGATGCCAGTGCCAAATATTTTATTAGCGCGTATAGACAACAGATTGGTTCACGGTCAAGTAGGTGTTACATGGACTACGTCTTTAGGTGCAAATTTAATTGTCGTTGTTGATGATGATGTCGCAAAAGATCAGCTTCAACAAGAATTAATGGCAGTTACTGCTCAAGCATCAGGTGTTGGAATTAGATTTTTTTCAGTAGATCAGACAATAAATATAATTCATAAAGCCGCACCAAGCCTAAAAATATTTATTGTCTGCAAGACACCTGAAATAGTTAGAAAATTAATTGATGGTGGGGTTCCAATAAAAGAGGTAAATATAGGTAATATGCATTTTTCGCAAGGCAAACGCCAAATCAGCAAAAAAGTTTATGTAGATGACAAAGATGGGGATGACTTGCGTTATATTAAGGAAA
>JASBVU010000213.1 GCA_029960905.1 Thermoanaerobacterium sp. | reverse complement strand
ACCAAAAACACTTACACCAACTAAACTAAAGTATTTGCTGTATCTTTTGTGGGCAAAGTACATTATGCATGCACTTAAGATGCCACCCGATACGCTATACAAAAAAGACGTTAAATTTCCAACAAGCAATTGCGCCAACAACGTTCTCAGAACGACCACAATAAGAGATTCTTTAAATCCAAACATCAATATCGTTACTAAAGTAACTATATTAGCAAGTCCGATCTTTATCCCCGGAACAGGGATAGGAACAGGAATAAAACTTTCGACAATATTTAACACCAACGCTTGTGACACTAATATTGAAATATAAACAATTTTTTTAACAGACAGTTTGATGCCCTCCATTCCACTAAAACACATCATAATTATTATATTTGTTTTTTTGCCTTTAATCAACAGATACCAATTATTATGAAAAATTTTTATTTGTTATTTTTATTTGTTAAATAATTATGCTATAATCAAGATGGTATATAAATTTTAACAGGAGGTTTTTATATGAGCGCTAAAGTAATAGTGTTAGGCGGGGGATTCGGAGGAGCTACTGCTGCGCAAAAGCTTGATAAATATTTACTTAACGACGATGTTGAAATAACGCTTATTGAAAAAAACGATAGTCAGACTTACCTTACAGAACTGCATGAAGTAGCTGGAAATAGGATAAAGCCAGAAGGTGTAAAAGTCTCATTAAAAGAAGCATTGGAGTACACACGTGTTAAGATTGTACAAGATGAAATAAATAAAGTTGACATAGAAAGCAAGAAGTTGTATTCTGAAACATCTGAATACGACTATGATTACCTCGTAATAGCTTGTGGCAGCGAACCGGCTTATTTCGGGATTCCTGGCATGAAAGAGTACGCTTTCACGTTGTGGTCTTTAAAAGATGCAGAAAAAATAAACAAGCACATTCGCGAAATGTTTAAAAAGGCACAACATGAAACTGACAGAGAGAAAAGAGCAAAGATGCTTACATTCATAGTTGGCGGCGGTGGATTTACAGGAGTAGAAATGATAGGCGAACTTATGGAATGGGTCGATAGACTATGCAAAGAATACAAAATTCCAAGAAGCGAAGTTAAATTAGCTCTTGTTGAAGCGTTGCCTAAGATTTTGCCTACTGTAAACAGAGAAAATTTAGTTCAAAAAGTAGTAAATTTCCTCAACAAAAACGGTGTAGAAGTCAAGACAAACTCCATGATCACAAGTGTTACCCCAGATGGCATCACATTAAAATCTGGAGAAGAAATAGCTACAAAGACGCTTATATGGACAGGAGGCATTCAAGGAAATAGCTTCGTTGCCAATATAGGCCTTAATACAGATAAAAAAGGAAGAATTGTAGTAAATAAATACATGGAATCATCTAATCCATATATATATGCGATTGGCGACAGCGCTTCTTATGTAGGAGACGACGGGAAGCCTATGCCGGCTTTGGTTGAATCTGCATTGCAATCTGCTGATGCTGCCGCGTACAATATTGCCGCATCCATTAAAAATACGCCAAAAAAAGAGCTTAAGCTAAATCTTCACGGAAATATGGTATCTGTAGGGAGAAAGTTTGCGATTGCCGAACTGTCTGGCATTGGCGGACTGTCAGGATATCCTGCTACATTTATGAAACACATAGTAAACATGCATTACCTTTTCGGTTTAAGCGGTCTTGGCATGTGTGCTCAATATATAAGAGACCAATTTATAGATGTACCCGATAAGGGCAAATTAAGCATAATTGAAAACCATGTAGCTGTTACTACAAACATGTTCTGGCTATCACTAATGAGGGTTTTCTTAGGCTTAATGTGGATAATAAGCGGCATACAGCACATACAAGAAGGATGGCTGTCATCAGTTAAATTGTCCGCTGGTGCATCAGCAGCTCCGATGCAAAACGTGCCTGCATGGTATGGCTGGTTTATGGAAAAATTCATATTTCCTCACGCAATATTCTTCCAGTCATTAATAACATTGTCTGAAATAGGCATTGGTCTTTTGCTTGTTGCAGGACTATTTACGTTTATTGCTGCACTTGGAACCATATTCCTGCATATTAATTTCTACCTGTCAGGCATGGCAACATTCAACAATTGGTGGTACGTCATAACTGCAATAGCAATAATGGGCGGCGCGGGCAGATCTTTTGGCCTTGACTACTATGTAATGCCATGGCTTTCAAAAGTCTTAAAACATTGGGTTAGAAGGAAAAAATTAAAACTTAATGTATTTTAAATAAAGGCTGTAGGAATTCTCCTATAGCCTTTTTGCTATGAAAAATTATATTTGTGCTTAAGTTTTTTTACGAGTATTTATTCAATATTCTCTCTGCTATTACTTCCATAGGAAGAGTTGAGTCCATGCTCATCTTTCTCATCAATGTGTAAGCTTCTTCCTCATCAAGTTTTTTTACTTTCATTAAAAGACCTTTAGCTTTCTCTATTTTTTTTCGGGCTTCTATTTGCTTTTTTAAACTTTCTATTTCATTTTTTAAAGATAAATATTTTTTATGATTTTCTATCACAAATTCAGTTAAATTTAATAATACAGCTTTATCAATTGGTTTTAATAAATACGCAAACACTGAATAGTTTTTTACTTCTTCAATAAAACCTCTTTGAATGGTCTGCGTCATCAATATAACCGGTGCTACATTGTCGCTATCTATGATATGTGCTACTTCATAAGCATTCATCCCCACGATACCCATGTCTACCAAAACAAGGTCAGGCATCAATGATCGCGAAAGCCTTATTGCACTTCCACCATCTCTTGCTTCATAGACTAGATGACCGCTGGACAAAAGCATCCCTTTAAGCGTACTTCTACTGTAATCATTGCTATCAGCAATTATGATGCGCCATTGACTCATGAAAACACCTACCTTAAAACTTAGTAAGGTATTGGTCTATCTCCCACCTCGTAACGTAAGTCCTGTAGGAATCCCACTCAGACCATTTTGCCTCAACATATTTATTGTATATGTGTTCACCTAATGCATTTTTTATAACCTCATCTTTTTCTAAAATGACTAAGGCCTCTTCTAAAGATTCAGGCAATTTTTCTATATTCAATTCGTTTAACTCACTTTCACTCATCTCATAAATATTTTTGTCAACAGATGGCGGCGGCATTATCTTATTTTTTATGCCATCAAGTCCTGCAGCTAATGAACATGCTAATGCTAAGTACGGATTATTCGAAGGATCGGGCGACCTAAGCTCTATCCTTGTCGAATTTCCTCTTTTAGCAGGTATCCTTATAAGTGGGCTTCTATTTCTTCCAGACCATGCAATGTAAACAGGTGCTTCAAAACCTGATACAAGTCTTTTGTATGAATTTACCGTAGGATTTGTTATGGATGTTAATGCCTTTGCATGTTTTAAAAGACCTCCAATGTAGTAGTAGCAATCTTTGCTAAGGCCCATCTGGTCATTTGGATCGTAAAAAGCATTTTCACCGTCTTTCATGAGGGACTGATTTAAATGCATACCAGAACCTGCAATGCCATAGACAGGTTTAGGCATAAACGTAGCATGAAGGCCGTGTTTTTGTGCAATTATCCTTACAACCATCTTAAACGTCATGACATTATCTGCCGTTGCAAGTGCATCATCGTATTTAAAGTCTATTTCATGTTGCCCAGGTCCTACTTCGTGGTGTGATGCCTCTATTGCAAAGCCCATTTCTTTAAGTGTAGAAACCATTTCCTTACGAGCACTTTCCCCTAAATCAACTGGTGCCATATCAAAATACCCTGCCGCATCCTGAGTAATTGTAGTAGGATTTCCTTTTTCATCAGTCAAAAACAAGTAAAATTCACATTCTGGTCCCACATTCATTGTGTAACCAAGTTTTTTAGCCTCTTCTAAATTTTTCTTAAGAATATACCTTGGATCGCCTTCAAAAGGCGTACCATCAGGATTGTATATATCGCAGATAAGCCTTGCCTCAACACCACTTGTACTTCTCCATGGAAATATTACAAAAGTATCGGTATCTGGCCTTAAATACATATCAGACTCTTCGATTCTGACAAATCCGTCTATTGATGAACCATCAAACATTATTTCATTGTTAAGGGCCTTATCCAGCTCTTCAATAGGAATTGAAACATTTTTCATGACACCAAAGATGTCGCTAAATTGCAAATGAATAAACTCAACACCGCGCTCTTTTGAAATTCTCAATACATCTTCAGCACTGTATTTGTTTCCCATAGCCATCCTCCTTAAATTAAAAATAGGTGTACTCAAGTAAGGATACTATCTTCCTTCA
>JASBVU010000212.1 GCA_029960905.1 Thermoanaerobacterium sp. | reverse complement strand
TGTATTCTCCTATTATATATGGCATGCTAATGGTTATCCAATGGTTTATTGGAGGTGACGATGGAAAAAAGGTATCAATGGACGAGTTCTTTGCTGCGGTCATAGCATTGAGCGCAAATTTTATCATTTCAAGATTTTACTTTGAACCAAGACCTTTTGTTTCCCATAAAGTGAATTTGCTTATTAAACATCCAAGCGATGCGTCTTTTCCAAGCGATCATCTATCAGGAGGTTCTGCTATTGCATTTACGCAGTTAAAAGGAAATAAGTTTGTTGGTCTTGTCATGATGATGTTGACGATTTTATTGCTTATAGCAAGAGTTTATGTTGGCGTTCATTATCCTGTAGATGTTGTAGCAGGATTTGTGATAGGCTTTTTAAGCAGCAAGCTTGTAAAATATTTAAAAGGTATTTTGACACCTTTTGAAAATTATATTCTTAAGATTTGGCATAGATTTATAAAGATATGATAAATATTATTTTTTATATTTTATTGACAGGAGAAGCAAGATATAGTATCATAGAATCAGGAATTGAGAATGATTATCAATGAAGGGGTGGTAATGATGAGCGTATACGACTTAAAACCAGGGCAAACGGCTTTAGTAAGTGGTATTTTAGGTGACGAGAAGCTGGCGAAGAGATTGCGTGCTCTTGGGGCAAATGAAGGCGTAAAAGTAAGAGTCAAAAGCTTTGCGCCCTTAGGAGATCCTATAATAATAAATTTTATGGGGTTTGATTTAGCTATCAGAAAAAGAGATGCAAAGAATATCGTCGTAAAAGACATTATTTAAAATAATTGAAGGAGGGGGCGTATGGTAGTTGCGGATTCAAAACGGATGATAACCGCTGCTTTGATTGGCAATCCCAATGTTGGGAAGACCACACTTTTTAATCTGCTTACCGGATTAAACCAGCATGTAGGCAATTGGCCGGGTGTCACCGTTGAAAAAAAAGAAGGTTTCATAAATGATAATGTAAAAATCGTTGACTTACCTGGTATTTATGCAATGGATACTTATTCAAATGAAGAAAAAATTTCGAAGTCTTTTTTGGAAAGCGGCGATGTTGATTTTATATTAAATATAGTGGATGCTTCAAATCTTCACAGGAATTTGTACTTAACTATGCAACTTAAAGAATTCAACATACCTATCATATTGATATTAAACATGGTTGATGTTGCTGAAAAAAAAGGAATAAAGATCGATTATGAAAATTTGTCCCAATTGCTTGGTGTCATGGTTGTTCCGATTGTGGCTTCAAAGGGAAAAGGTGTAGACAAGATTGAGGAACTTTTATCGAATGGCATTTTTTCAAAGGCAAATCATGATAATGATATTCATTATCAGAATGTTGTACACTTTAAAAGTGAAGCCGAAACGTATAAATATATAGAAGGAATTTTATCACAGTGCCTGACGTACACATCTGAAAACAC
The DNA here is from genome assembly GCA_029960905.1 of Thermoanaerobacterium sp. GTDB lineage: Bacteria > Bacillota > Thermoanaerobacteria > Thermoanaerobacterales > Thermoanaerobacteraceae > Thermoanaerobacterium. The sequence goes on along the minus strand of JASBVU010000212.1, from coordinate 2,845 downwards.
ATTTACAATTACGGAAAGATTAGATAAAATTCTCATAAATAAATTTTTGGCATATCCGATATTTATAGCCATCATATATTTAATCTTTCAGTTTACTTTTAGCTGGGTTGGCCAACCGTTGGCGGATTTATTGGACAGCTTCGTCAATGATTGGTTTGTTCCGCATATTAATATATTGCTATCTGGTGCAAATGGCTGGTTTAAGTCCCTTATTGTTGACGGCATTATTGGCGGTGTAGGGTCGGTTATAGTGTTTCTTCCTGTGATTTTAGCGTTGTTTTTGTGTATATCTTTTTTAGAAGACAGTGGGTACATGGCAAGAGTAGCTTTTTTAATGGACAAAATAATTAGGAAAATGGGGTTATCCGGGAAGGCATTCATTCCGCTTATAATTGGCTTTGGGTGTAATGTTCCTGGTGTGATGTCAACTAGAACTTTAGAGAGTGAGAAAGACAGAAAGATGACGGCTCTTCTTTTGCCGCTTATGTCTTGCAATGCAAGGCTGCCTATTTATCTGGTCATCGCAGGTGCTTTGTTTAAAGGTCATGAGGCTGTGGTTGTGGCATCTTTATACGCATTAGGCGTTATAGTAGCGTTTTTCATAGGCATACTTTTCAAGAATACCATATTTAAGAAAGATGATGAGCCGTTTATAATAGAGCTGCCTGAATACAAATTGCCTGAACTTAAGTCATTGGCACTACACACGTGGGAAAAAGGCAAGGGATTTTTGAGAAAAGCAGGTACTATAATTTTTTCTGTGTCAATAATTGTTTGGCTTTTATCAAACTTTAATTTTTCAGGTATGACAGAAATAGATAAAAGCTTCATTGCCGGTATAGGAAGATTCATAAGCCCTGTCTTTATACCGTTAGGCTTTGCTTCATGGCAGAATTCAGTGTCCCTTCTTACTGGAATAATGGCAAAAGAAGTGGTAGTAGGAACGATGGGGGTCATATACGGTGGAAATTTGACAAAGATTTTGCCGACAGTGTTCACACCGATTTCAGCTATTAGTTTTCTCGTTTTTGTGCTTTTGTATACACCATGTATATCTTTGATAGCCACGATGAAAAAAGAATACGGCAGCAAGATGGCTATGTTTTCTGTAGCTTATCAGTTAGTTTTGGCTTGGTTAGTTTCATTTATAGTTTACAACGGTGGAAGTTTAATCTTGAGAATATTTTAATTAAAGGAGTGATCCTATGATTATTGAAGTAATTGTAACTGTAGCAATAGTAGCTACAGCGGTGTTTATTCTTTATAAAAATTTAAAAAAGAGTACTTCTGGTCAGTGCAACTGTGGCAGTTGTTCTTCCAGTTGTCCTAAATTTTCTGCAGTAAAGCAAAAAAAGTAGGAAAACCTACTTTTTTAAAGCACTCTCTTAGCAAAGCTTTCTATTCTTTCAAGGGCTTTCATAATCTTATCAATGGAATATGCATAAGATACTCTTATAAATCCGTCTCCCCCGGGACCAAAAGCATCTCCTGGGACGACGGCTATTTTTTCTTCTTTTAAAAGTCTTTCACAAAATTCTTGAGATGAAAGGCCTGTTTTTTTAATTGAAGGGAAGATATAAAAAGCTCCTTTTGGTTCAAAACAATCAAATCCTATTTCCCTGAAGCCATTTACTATGAGCCGTCTTCTCTGATCGTAAGTTTTACGCATTTTTTCTATATCATCTTCACATTCATATATTGCCTTTATGCCTGCGTATTGTGCCATGATGGGAGCGCATATTGTTGTATACTGATGTATCTTATTCATGGCTTCTATGAAACTGTGCTCTGCTGCTATGTATCCTAATCTCCAGCCTGTCATGGCAAAAGCTTTGGAAAAGCCATTTAAAACGATGGTTCTTTCTTTCATATCAGGCAGTGAAGCTATGCTTACATGCTTCCCGTCGTAAGTAAGTTCACTGTAGATTTCATCAGATATTACTATCAAGTCATGTTCTATTATTATATCTTTTATCGCTTCTAAATCCTCTTTTTCCATGATAGCACCTGTAGGATTATTTGGATATGGCAATATAAGTGCTTTTGACTTTTTGGTGATTTTTGATTTTAAGTCGTCAGGCGTTATTATAAAATTGTTTTCTTCATAGGTAGGCACGTATACTGGTACTCCTCTTGTGAGTTCTATGCAAGGAGAATAAGAGACATAACTTGGCACAGGAACTAAAACTTCATCGCCATCATTTATAAGGCATCTGAGTGCAAGGTCTATGGCTTCACTGGCGCCTACGGTTATCATTATTTCCTTTTCAGGGTCATAATTTAAACCATAATGATTTTTTAGAAAAAATGATACGGCTTCTCTTAATTCGGGGAGCCCAAGGTTTGATGTGTATGTAGTAGCCCCTCTGTCAAGTACATCTATAGCTTCTTTTCGCACAGTCCATGGCGTCACAAAATCTGGTTCGCCAACGCCTAATGAGATAATATCGCGGGAATTTGTAACAAGGTCGAAGAATTTTCTTATTCCGGACGGTGGGATGTTTTTTACTACATCTGAAATGTACTTATTATTAATCATGGTGTTACCACCAATCTTTTGTCTTCAGGACCGTCTGTAAAAAACACCCCATCTTGTTTGTATCTTTTGAGTATGAAGTGTGTAGTTGTACTTAGTACGCCGTCAATAGGAGCTAATCTTTCTGCTACAAAAATAGCTATCTCCTTCATAGTTTTACCTTCCACTTCTACAGATAGGTCGTATCCACCAGAGATTAAAGAGACAGATTTTACTTCATCGTATTGTCCGATTCTCTCAGCAATAGCATTAAAACCCTGTCCTTGCTGCGGCGTGACTCTTACATCAATAAGTGCTCGCACTACTTCC
>JASBVU010000211.1 GCA_029960905.1 Thermoanaerobacterium sp. | reverse complement strand
AAAACATACATCCGTGTGTGATATCGCAACGCTCAGTAAGTTTCAACAGAAGTGCCCGCCAGATTTGACATTGATGTAAATGATGGATTGTCTTGCATCAAAATCACATGAAACGAAAAGAACTACTTCTTTCAAAAGTGGTATGAATCAATCAGTCATCCAATCCTTTTTGTCTCCACCAGGGTTCTCCAGCCCAAACGGATAATAGTCAGATCATTTTTTCAGCGCTTCCCTTTATTATCCCCGCTTCCTTCCCTGACCCTACTATTGTCTTTTCTCAAAGAACTGATCTTAAAAGTATGAAATTTCCCTGGATATAAATATTATAAATGGGTACAAGCATGAAAAAAAATAAAAAACTCTACGAACGACTCCTACAATCAGAAAAAAAATAAAGTAGCGCTGCTGGGAAAAATGTTGGGGAAATAATTTTTTTCATATTTTCTGTTGTGGACAACGTTATAAAGTGTCCCCGTGATGTGATGACGGAGGTGGAGTAGGATACCCCTTTTCTAAACTTTCAAAGGTAATAATGGTATCTTTTTGATTAAAATTAGTATTATGCGTAAATTGTTTCAGATAATCACTAAACTCTTTTAATTTAGAAGGTTCTTTTTCTCCATAAACAAAAATGTATTTCACTTTATTATCTGTTCGTATTATCATACTATAGGAACTAAGATCTGTTGCTTTATCAACATATAAAGAATCCATTTTATCAAATGTGATCAGGCTGTAAATGCTATCCAGTTTACATTTTTCTTTATTATTTAGTTGGCCATAATATACGGTAACAGGATGCCTCCCACGACCTATGAAAAAGTTTCCGACAGAATCAATCTTTAACGAGTACAAACCTCCCATTCCTGCTCCATAAGTAAAATCCAATTCACTGAATTTTAGCTTTATATTATCCTTTTTATTGCAACCCAAAAAAATAATACACAATAAAAAAGTTAATACCTTTCTTAAAAAATTATATTGATTATTTAACATCTTTACTTCCGACATAAAACCAAAGGTTTTGTAAAATTTGTTTGTCACTATATTGAAGATTCATATTACCATTAATATCCATAAGTGCTTTATAAACATCTCCTGGCCATGAGTCATTTATTCCATTGCAGTAAACTTGATTATGTTGCCATTGAGACTGCGGGCCAATTTTATTTTGCGATGATATATTACTATAATCAATTTTTCCATTATCCATAAAATCCTGAGCAAATGATTCAGCATGTATAAATGATTCATGAAATAAGGTAATAGTTCTACTAAAAATCATTTTACTATATTGGTATGCTAATTGCGCTGATGTTTCGTTAAGTTCTAAGTTTGTATTTATCGATTCATCAAAAGTGGTTCTTTTATCGTATGTATTTACTAACACATTAATATTTAACCTGCCATTTACTATACTAGTACTTGTTTCTCCTCCATGCTCTACGTCGGCAATTCTTTCAATTCGATACGAAATGTCAATTTTCTTTCTGTCATATTTTCCGCTTTTTTTTATATGTGTAGCCAGCGATAATTTGACCTTTCCTTGCGTAACGTGATAAAAATTTTATACCCTATTTTGATTTTGCAAAATTATTAAAGGCTTCATTGGCAATAAAATTTTCTGTTAATAATTTTGAAATTATAATTGAATCTCCATGTAGGTCAACAAATCTCATTGGGTTATCCATGCAATACTGATATGGACTAAGTGCAGTATACTTTTCTGAAAATTTGTCAATTGTCCCAAATCTTCCAATTTGCGGATCGTAGAACCTGGCGCCATAATCATATTCCTCCAAACCACTGCCATCACTGAACTCTTTATGCTGTAATTCATTCCCGTTGTACTTAAAGAAGCTTTCCGGTTTTAGTGCAGCCTGATCAGAGATCCCGACCATCTCCAGCCCAAACGGATAGTAATGATCCTCCGCTAACAAAGGACCCGGCCGTGGTGCACCACCAGCTGGTCAAAGAACTTCTCCCCCGGGGTGAAACGATATCCTGCCAACTGCTATTGTTCAAATATATGAAAAAAATTCACATTTCAGTATCATTTCCTCATCCAACCTGGCAAATCTCTCGACTTTCTAACCCTCTTACTAAATACACTTTACCTGTTATGCAGTCTATCACATCCTAAAATAAACAAGCATAAAAAACTACTGCTTTTTATATGAGACTTTTTGGCTATAAATATTATCCATTGTTACAAAAAATCACACAATTTTGCCGATAAAAAATTTTTCATACATATATCTAAAAGATTAACCAATCAAACGAACAAGAAAAATTCATTACATTGAACAAAGAAGACTGTAGATATTCAAATCATAAATATTATTTTATTTGTATTGAGGATATTGCTTGGTCAAAATATTTTTTTTCTTCTTCTTTAACATTAGCATAACCATAATACAGATTGTAATATTTAACTTCTTTCCAATATTTCCCTGAATCATTCACCCCAGATAAAGTAATGGTATCAAATCCAAAACGTTTGCTATACGCAGCTTCTTGTTTTCGGATATTTTCATAGTTTAATGAACTTCCACCCCTAAAGGTAGAGATATAGATAACGGATGAATCCCTGTACCAGTAACGGCGCTCTACACCATCTTCCCCACCAGCCTCTATTCGTTGTAATGAATAATATCGAGGAATGAAAAGGATAAGTTTGCATCTTTTATGAAGATCATTAAACGTAAAATGTATCCTTTGCATGTTTTTCATACTGGAACATCCCAGTATAAAAAATAAAATGATAATAATTAAGCTTCTTTCTTTCATGACTTTTATTTTAAATTTTTACCAACCTGCAGGAGCCCATAATGGGAAAATCGGGTTATTATTTGCATCTAATAACCGGGGAGGTAGTGGTGTTATGACTCCTGCATTATCTTGTGATATATAATATTCTCTTAAAGAAAGCCCCATCTGTTTTCTAACGATATTTTCTTTATAAACTGCTTGCCATTCATCTCTTCCTAATCCCATATATTTTCGATCATCTAGAAGTCCTCTATTTGCGTCTCTTCCATGAAATAATTCATGCATTAAATTTATAGTTGGATTATTATCTTGTTTACCACCGATTACCCAAACATTTTCACCATTTGGATTCCAGGTAATAGTACCACCCGCTCCTCCCTGCATTGCAGATACTGGTGTGTTTGCTAAAGTTTCTACTAAATTTGGATCTGTTTTTAGCTGGTTTGCAAAAGCTGCAATCCTCTGTGAAGGATGATAATCAAATCTATTAGTATTTCCTTTTACAATAGTAAAATTATTTTCAGATGATTGTAGTTCACCAATCATTGAGCTTGCTTCTATAGAGGCACTTCTTGCAGCATTCAAAGCATTAACTGATCTTTTCAAGAATCCCCTTATTTTACCCTTATATACAGATCCATCGGGATTGGTTAAATGCCCATTATTGTAAATAACATATCCTTTCCCCCCAAGGCCAGGAAAACCTGTTCTGAATTGTATTCCTAAGGTATCTCCTAAAGGATCGGAATAAAGAATAGGATTGTTCCCCATTGTAGCATAGGTACTCATAACATAATCTTGCTTCGGGTCTATCTGCCACCACCTCCCTATCTGCACATCTAATCCCCTGAACCTCGCCGTATATACATCAAGCCCCGACCCATCAGCAAACTCCTCATTCAATTCCATGCCATTATACCTATACCTGTTCCCAGCCGACCCATGGCACGGTCGCTGATCCTGACCATCTCAGTTCGAACGGATAGTAATGATCCTCCGCTAATAAAGAACCCGGCCTGTGGTCCACCAGCTGGTCAAAGAACTTCTCCCCCGGGGTGAAACGATATCCCGCCAGCTGCTGCTACCTACCTACATCCCACTCAATCCATCACTACCTTCAACTCCTCTCCCAGCTCCCCTATCTCAAAAGCAAAGCTGTTCATGTCACCATATCTCCCGCTCATCCCGCCATTTTACCACATCTATCCATTCTTTATTTTCTCCTCTCAACACATCCGATAAATATTTGTCTAAAAACTCGCTGTATTTCCTTAAACTCAACCTTATCCGATCTTTGTTCTTAATAGCATAATTCGTAACTAACTCTTTTACCTCCTTCAATTCGGGAATACTATCATACAACTTTGAAAGTTCTTCTCCTATTCTCTCAAATGATTCTTCTTCATCCTTTTCTAATCCAATCCTTTTGTAATATTTTTTATCTAATAAATAAAAGTATTCTTTCAATACTTTTGAATCAATAAATTTAGAATATAATATAAATGATAAATGCGTCAACTTCAACCC
>JASBVU010000210.1 GCA_029960905.1 Thermoanaerobacterium sp. | reverse complement strand
TTCTTTATAACACATGATATAGGTCTTGCATACTACGTTTCTGACAGGATATACGTTATGAAAGAAGGCAGATTTGTCGAGGAAGGTTTGCCTGATGATGTCATATTAAATCCTAAAGAGGACTACACAAAACATTTGATTGGAGATGTGCCTAAAATAGAAAGCAAATGGGCTATATAAAAATGGAAATTTGGATAAAAACATGTTCCTATGTTGGAGCATGTTTTTTATTTTAAGCTTTTTGAAAAGATAATTTTTGTGTCAAAATTATGATTAGCGTATAAATGTAAATTTACATCAAGAAAGAAGTTGAGTTGTATGAATGTTGATGACATAAAGATGGTTGGAATAGATCAGAACACACCAATCGAAATTAGGGAAAGAGTAGCATTTAATAAAGGTGTTGATTCTGCTTTAAATGCATTAAAAGAAGATGATTTAGATGAGGCAGTAATACTTTCAACATGCCATAGAAGCGAGATATATTTTTTTTCGGAATCTAAAAGCTTTGAAGATATAATAGACTTCTATGTGAGGTATTTTAATTTGGATGATGAATTTAGAAAGTATTTTTACTGTATATCAGGATTAAAAGCGGTTGAGCATATATTTAGAGTTGCCAGTGGATTGGAATCTATGGTTTTGGGTGAGGATCAGATATTAGGACAAGTGAAAGAATCGTTGATGATTTCCCAAATTAATGAAGCTTCAGGCAAGATATTAAACAAGCTTTTTAGAGATGCTATTTCTATAGGCAAAAAGGTACGGACAGAAACAGGATTGAAAAACTATTCATCATCTATAAGTCATATTGCGGTAAAATTTGTAGAAAATGTGTTTAAAGATTTAAAAGGTAAAAATGCCTTTGTAATAGGTACAGGTGAAATGGGCAAGATTGCAATAAGGAATCTTATTGTAAAAGGTGTCAATGTATTTGTGTCAAATAGAACATATTCAAAAGCACAGAAATTAAAATTAGAGATGCCAGAGATTCAGCTTGTTCCTTATTCAGACAAGTATGAACAGATTGCCAAAAGCGACATAGTGATAAGTGCTACAAATGCACCGCATTATACTATTTCTTATGATAAATTTTATAGCGTCTACAATGGCAAACAAATTTGCATGGTTGACATTGCATTGCCGAGAGACATTGATCCTAAGATAGGCAGGATTCCTGGTGTCAAGCTTTATTCAATTGATGATCTTAAAAGAATTGCTGAAGAAAACAGAAACAAACAATTAAATGCCATTAAAAATGCTGAAGAAATAGTATTAAAAGGAGTAAGTGAATTTAACAATTGGTTTAAAGCCATAAAAGTTGAACCGTATATCAAAAAGATAAACATTTATTCTAATGATGTTTGTGATGTTGAGTTTGATAGGCTTGTAAAGAAGTTGGAAAGAATGACTGACAAAGACAAAGAAAATATCAAAATATCTTTGAAAAGAGTAGCTGACAAGATGGCTAACATAATGATAAATCACCTGAAAGATGATGCTTTAGTGTTGGATGAAATATCGTTTTGCATTGATGGGAGCGAAGTGAAAACATGAAGAAGATCAGAGTTGGAACACGAGGAAGCGAATTGGCTTTGACGCAGACATTAATAATCATAAATGAAATAAATAAATATAAACCTGATTTGGAGTTTGAAATAGTTAAAATAACCACAAAAGGAGACATTGTGGATAATGCACCTTTAAGTGAAATAGGAGGAAAAGGGCTTTTCATCAAGGAAATTGAAGATGCTTTGATGAATAATGCAATTGATATGGCTGTCCACAGCATGAAAGATATGCCTTTTGAAATACCCGATGGGCTGAAGCTTTTGCCTGCTTTCAAAAGAGAAGATCCTCGAGATGTTTTTATTTCAAGAGTAAATAAATTTATTGATTTAAAAGAAAATGCAAAAGTTGGCACAAGCAGTTTAAGGCGCAATGTACAGCTTAAAAATTTAAGGCCGGACATTGAGATAGTTCCTATACGAGGCAATATTGCTACAAGAATAAGAAAGATGGATGAATTGAATTTAGATGGAATAGTCTTAGCTGCTGCAGGTATAAAGAGGATTGGACTTGATGATTTAGTGAAAGATTATTTCCCTGTTGACTTGATTGTACCAGCACCGTGCCAAGGTATATTGGCTGTGGAAGTAAGAGAGGATTTTGAAAGTGAATTTTTTGAAATATATCCAATGCTTCTTGATGTAAAGACTTTTTTTGAGTCTTCCGCAGAGAGGAAAATAATGAAGAAGCTTGGCGGGAATTGCAAAACGCCTTTAGGCGTATACTCTGAATACAAAAATGATGGAAATGAAGAATTGATTTCAATATGGGTTTCGTACTATAAAGATTGTAAACTGCTTAAAATTAGAGAGACAGGATTTGTTAAAGACATTGAAGACATAAGCGAAATTATAGTCAAAAAAACTGGAGGTTTATGATGGTAGGCTTTGTTTATTTGGTAGGTGCAGGGCCGGGCGATGTAGGCCTTATTACATTAAAAGCCATAAATGCGATAAAAAAAGCTGATGTAATTGTGTACGACAGATTGGCGAATGAAAAGATACTTGATTTTGCAAAGAATGGTGCAGAATTTGTGGATGTTGGCAAAATGCCAGGGCAACATAAAATCACTCAGTCTGAGATAAATGAAATAATCGCAAAAAGGGCTATTGAAGGCAAAGTTGTAGTGCGCTTAAAAGGAGGAGATCCATACGTTTTCGGAAGAGGTGGTGAAGAAGGGGAATTTTTATATGATAGAGGCATCCCGTTTGAAGTCATACCTGGCATAACTTCTGCTATAGCTGTTTTGTCTTATGCAGGTATTCCTATAACACATAGAAATTTAAGCCCTTCGTTTCATGTTATAACAGGACACGAAGCTGATGGTAAATTAGAAAATTTAGATTGGGCAGTGCTTTCGAAACTTAATGGTACACTTGTTTTTTTGATGGGTATGAAGAACATCGAATTTATAGTAAATAAATTGATTGAAAATGGCATGTCAAGAGAAATGCCTGCTGCTGTTATAATGAACGGAACAACACCAAAACAGAAATCTGTAAAAGGTACTTTATCGGAAATAGCTGAGAAATCTCTCAAGGAAGGTATGCAAAATCCAGCAATAATAGTTGTGGGAAAAGTCGTAGGTATGAATAAAAAGCTTAATTGGTTTGAAAGAAAATCGCTTTTTGGGAAGAGAATTCTTTTGACGAGTGATTCTAATTTGAACGCTGGTGCAATTGATGAACTATATGATAAAGGGGCGGATGTTGTAATATGCCCGACTATTAAGATAATTTATCAAATAGATAACATTATAAAACTTATTAATAATGTTGATGATTATGAATATCTTATTTTTGCAAGCAAAAATGGAGTCAATGCTTTTAAAGATGCTATAAATATGACGAAGTTTGACATGAGAAGATTGTATAAAGTGAAGATTGCAGCCATTGGCGCCAAGACGAATGAAGCTTTAAACGAGATGTATATATGTCCCGAAATTGTACCTGAAGAGTATACTTCAAAGGCTTTGACAGATAAGCTTAAAAATATTGAAATAAAGGGAAAAGTTGCACTTTTGACTTCTGATATAGGCGTTGATGCGCTTATCGAAAGTTTAAAAGATACTATACCAATAGAGAAAATTGTGGCATATAAGAATGTTCCTAATTTTGAAATAAAGGAAAAATTGGCAGATGAATTAAAAAAAGGTATTGACATAGCCGTGTTTACAAGTGCATCAACATTTAACTACATGTCTCTAATATTAGGAGATGATATATCTTTCTTAAAAGATGTAAAAATAGCTGCAATAGGTCCTATGACGAAGGATAATATTGAAATGGCGGGCTATAAAGTTGATATTATGCCAAATACTTACACATTTGAAAACTTGATTAAAGAGATATTAAAGCGCGAAGCATGAACGATATCTTCGCGCTTTAACGTGTATTTACTACGCTGAAATTTCTTTAGCTGCTTCAAAGCTGGCTTCGATGGTTTTATCAATGTCTTCATCCGTATGTGCAGTGGAGAGAAAAAAAGTTTCGAATTGGGATGGTGGCAAATAAATGCCTCTTTTTAACATAGCATTGAAATATTTTGCAAACATATCGGTATTTGATTTAGTGGCTGTTTTAAAGTCATAGACATCGCAGTCACTAAAAAACATGCACATCATTGTACCGACGCGATTTATTTTGACATCTATTCCATTTTGCTCCATGCTATTCTTCAAACCTCTGCACAGTCTGTCAGCTTTTTTGTCCAGTTCATCATAGATAGAAGGGTCTTCTGATAGCACGTTCAATGTTTCTAAACCTGC
>JASBVU010000209.1 GCA_029960905.1 Thermoanaerobacterium sp. | reverse complement strand
TCATGTCTTTTGGTAAAAGCCGTGCTAAGATGATAACAGATGATAAGCGGAGAGTTACGTTTAATGACGTAGCTGGTGCAGATGAGGAAAAGGAAGAGCTTCAGGAAATAGTAGAATTTTTAAAGTTTCCAAAGAAATTTTTAGATTTAGGTGCTCGCATACCTAAAGGCGTTCTATTAGTAGGACCTCCTGGAACAGGTAAGACTTTGCTTGCTAAGGCTGTAGCAGGTGAAGCTGGTGTGCCATTTTTCAGCATAAGTGGTTCTGATTTTGTGGAGATGTTTGTAGGTGTCGGTGCATCAAGGGTTAGAGATCTTTTTGAACAAGCCAAGAAAAATTCTCCTTGTATAATTTTTATAGATGAAATTGACGCTGTTGGACGTCATAGAGGCGCAGGATTAGGCGGTGGACATGACGAAAGGGAGCAAACTTTAAACCAATTATTGGTTGAGATGGATGGTTTTAGTGTAAATGAAGGCATCATAGTTATAGCTGCTACAAATAGGCCAGATATATTGGATCCGGCTCTTTTAAGGCCTGGTAGATTTGATAGACATGTGACTGTAGGTGTTCCAGATATCAAGGGAAGAGAGGAGATCTTAAAAGTACATTCTAGAAACAAGCCTCTTGCACCTGATGTATCGCTGAAAGTTTTGGCAAGAAGGACGCCTGGTTTTACAGGAGCTGACATAGAAAATCTCATGAACGAAGCTGCACTTCTGACAGCAAGAAAAGGCATGAAGCAGATAACTATGGTAGAGCTGGAAGAAGCTATTACAAGAGTCATAGCAGGTCCTGAAAAGAGAAGCAGGGTAATATCTGAAAGAGACAAAAAACTCGTATCGTATCATGAAGCGGGCCATGCGGTAGTAGCAAAACTTCTTCCGAATACGCCTCCTGTCCACGAAGTGACGATTATTCCGAGAGGAAGGGCAGGCGGCTACACGATGTTGCTTCCTGAAGAAGACAAGTACTACATGTCAAAGTCTGAGATGATGGATGAGATTGTTCACCTTTTGGGAGGACGGGTAGCGGAAAGCCTTGTTTTGAATGATATATCTACAGGTGCACAAAATGACATAGAAAGAGCCACAAACATAGCGAGAAAGATGGTTACAGAGTATGGCATGAGCGAAAAATTAGGTCCTATGACTTTCGGTACAGACAACGACGAAATATTTATTGGCAGAGATTTAGGCAGGACGAGGAATTACAGCGAAGAAGTTCAGTACGATATTGATAAAGAGATGAAGAGGATAATAGACGAGTGCTACAGCAAAGCCGAGACTCTTTTAAAAGAAAATATAGATAAGCTTCACAGAATTGCACAGGCTTTGATGACAAAGGAGAAACTTAACGCAGAAGAATTCGAAAAGTATTTTAATGGCGAAAATGTAGATGATACAAATCAAAGCGATGAAGCGTGATTTAAAAGACATACAATTTACTTTGTATGTCTTTTTTAGTTTATAAATGGGCTTTCAAACTTTACAACAACTATACAACGTCTTTAGAGGAGTATATTGAAAAAGTCAATGAGGTGCCTGGCGATTTAGGAGAATTTGAGCGGGTGGAGCAACCTGTCTACATCTTATGTCCTGCGATAAAGGCATAAGGCTTATTCTTTTTTTATGCTGCATGATACTCATATAAAAATAATAAATTTTTTATTAAATATCGAAAAAGTTTGTCAAAACAAGAAGGATTTTTTACAATTATGTCAAAATATATAAATGTCGCTCTAATTGAAGACAATTTTTACTAAAGAAAAGAGGAATTATCATGGACAAAATGGTAAGGCCATCGAAGGAGCCTAATTACAGATGGATATTTGATTTAGTCGATGGATTAAAGGGGTTTACTATTCTTAAAAATTTTGACGGTGAAGTGATATATATAAACAAAGTTCTCTTAAGATTATTGGGGTTTAATCATGATGATATAGGAGGAAATTACGATTTCTTTTTTAAAAATTTCTTTCTTAACGAAGAAAAGAAAGTGGATGAAAACATATATGATATTACTTTGAATTCCAGGTATGGATTTACATTGAGATTTAAGATGGTGGACAATTTTTTGGACTCCGATGATGGGAAAAGGCTTTGCATCATTTCCACCCTTAATTTTGTAAAAAGTGAGTTAGATTCTATGCGAGACGTAAACGCATATTTAGATCTTTTGTACAATAGGTTTAAGCTTGTGGACATGGTGGATACAGGTATTTTGCTTATGGATAAAAGAAGGCGTATAGAGTACATAAACAAGACTGCTTGCCAACTTATGTGTTTAGATTACAAAAAGGCTTACCGCAAAGATGCTGGAAAGGTGTTAAAATCATTAGATGAGAAGATAGATTTTGATGAAATAATAAGCAATAAGATCGTCGTTTACAACGTAAAAGACAGTGGACGTTTTTTGTCGATGGAGGTAGCAGATACTTACGACGACAATTTTTTGTGCATCATCGTAAAAGACGTTACAGAAAAGTTGAAATTCGGAGAGATTATCGAAAGAAGTGAAAAATTTAACTTGATGGGAAGCTTGGCTGTGTCGCTAATTCATGAGATAAAAAATTCTATCACATCCATAAAAGGATTTTTGCAGCTTATGCAGCTTAAAGACAAATCGAATGCTTCTTTTTTTGACACCATTATAAGCGAATCAGATAGAATAATAGATTTGGTGATGAGTTATTTAGGCGTGGTGAGAAATAGCCCTGATGAAGGCATTGACCTAAACGAACTTATTGAAAAATACATGATCTTAATTGAGGCTGAAGCAAAACATAGGCAAATAGAGATAATAAAAAAATTAAGAGAAGTTCCAATGGTGAAGATAGACAACAACCAACTAAAACAAGTATTATTAAATGTCTTTCAAAATTCTTTTCAGGCCATCGGCACTGGAGGTAAGATATGGATAACAACCAGATTTAATTCTTACACAAATAGGGTTATAATAAAGATAGCAGATAACGGCGGTGGAATCGACAGAGAAACCCTTAAAAAAGTGATGGTGCCTTTATTTACCACAAAAAAAGACGGCACAGGTCTGGGGCTATCTATTAGCAAAAACATTCTTAATAAGTACGGCGGCGACTTAAAAATATTCAGCAAAAAAGGCACTGGTACGATTGTGAATATATATTTAGAGCTTAAAAAATAATAACTGGGGGGATTAGTTTGAAAACAGACATTGAAATCGCGCAAGAAGCCAAAATGATGCATATAGCCGACATAGGTGAGAAGATAGGAATAGAAGAGGATTATCTGGAGCTGTATGGAAATTACAAGGCAAAAGTCTCACAAAAGCTTTGGGAGAAGATTAAAGACAAAAAAGATGGAAAACTCATTTTGGTTACGTCTATTAATCCAACACCTGCAGGTGAAGGAAAATCCACTTTAACAGTGGGTTTAGGACAAGCTTTAAATAAGCTTAAAAAGAAGGTTGCAATAGCCTTAAGAGAGCCATCATTAGGTCCTTGTATGGGAATAAAAGGCGGTGCTGCTGGTGGTGGCTATTCGCAGGTGGTGCCTATGGAAGATATAAATTTGCATTTTACGGGCGATATGCATGCAATAGGTTCTGCCCACAATTTGTTATCTGCCATGATCGACAATCACATACATCAAGGGAATGAACTAAATATCGACATAAGGCGTATTACATGGAAAAGGGCAATTGACATGAACGACAGGGCCTTAAGAGAAATCGTCGTAGGTCTTGGAGGAAAAGCAAATGGATATCCAAGGCAGGATGGCTTCATAATAACTGTGGCATCGGAGATAATGGCAATCTTGTGCCTTGCTACAGATTTTAAAGATTTAAAAGAAAGGCTGGGCAAGATAATAATCGGCTATGATAAAGACGACAATCCTGTTACAGCCAAAGATTTAAAAGCAGATGGTGCCATGGCACTTTTACTTAAAGATGCTATAAAGCCTAATCTGGTGCAGACTCTGGAAAATGTGCCTGCTTTCATACATGGAGGACCCTTTGCCAACATTGCCCATGGGTGCAACAGCATAATAGCAACAAGATATGGATTAAAGTTAGCAGATTACCTTGTGACAGAAGCGGGCTTCGGCGCTGACTTAGGTGCAGAAAAATTTTTTGACATAAAGTGCAGGTATGGAGGATTAAAACCAAGCGCTGCTGTCGTTGTGGCAACTATAAGAGCTCTTAAGATGCACGGTGGTCTTAAAAAGGAAGAGTTATCAACAGAAAATATGGATGCACTTGAAAAAGGCATAGAGAACCTTGGAAAGCAGATAGAAAATGTAAAGAAGTATGGAATACCAGCAGTTGTTGCTATCAACAAGTTTATTTACGATACAGATA
>JASBVU010000208.1 GCA_029960905.1 Thermoanaerobacterium sp. | reverse complement strand
TTTTCAAACTATATCCTTTATCTTTATGATAGATTATTAGAGAAGGACTGGTTGGATCTTTCTCAATCTTGTCCCTCAATTTTTTAATACAAACATACAATGATGATGGGGCATGTGACCTAATTTGTCGATAAGTTCTTCCGTGCTAATTATTTTGCCGTGGTTTTTTAGAAGAAAATACAAAAGCCTAAATTCTAAATTTGTAAGAATGAAGGCTTCATGGTTGTTAATTATACAATGATCTTCAATAGAAAAATAAATATTATGATCTAGTTTTATCGATTCTTTAAAGTTTAATTTATTTGAAAGATAGATAACAGGATCGGCAAGCTTTAATAAATTATCCTGTAAGACAAAGTAGTCATTTGCAGTTTGTAATTGACTGGAGAAAAAAATAACCGGCTTTGTAAATGTAAAACCATTATTATTAACATAGCTAACAAAATGGTTTTTACGAGGAAATTTCAAAATATCTTAAAAATAACGATGATGTCGACATTGTTTTCGGATTTCCGCCAGAATATTTAAAGGGGCTTATAGAATCAAATAGTGTAGAAAAATTAGATAAACATATAGACTCAAATGTAATGGAAAATTTAGCGCCAGCCATTATGGAACCAATCAAGCAGGCTGGAAATGGAGATGTTTATGCTGTTACACCAACTTTTAATAGTTATACGCTAGCATATAACAAGAATATATTTAAAGAAATAGGTGTTAAGAAGCCCGTGTCTGGTATGAATTGGGAAGACGTATATACTTTAAGTCAAGAGATTCAATCAAAATCAAACTATAAAGGCGTCTCTTTAGGATTGCCTTCTAGTGATGAAGAATTCTATTATTTGTACCAAATTATAAGTAGGCCAATTTATTCAATACAAGAGAATAATAACGAAATTAGCATAAATAACACGGTTAACCAAAAATATTGGTCCCTTTTCTCTAAAATATACATAGATAATGAGAGAGCTAATGACAAAGAATTTTTAAAAGGCAATGTAGGAATGGCCATTCTACCTGTCGCAAACTTAATGGATAAGGAATTATTTCAGACATTTGCTGCTCAGGATTTAAAAATAGAGATAGTAGAAATGCCTATTTTTAGTGAGAATGAAGGAGGACTTGCTTATTCTGACAGCTTATTTGCTATTTCGTCTAAGAGTAAAAACATCGAGGCTGCTGCCAGCTTTTTGGAGTATATTCAAGGAAAGGAATTTGCGACTTATCTATCTTCCGGATCATTATTACCAAGTTACTGGGATAACGAAATTAAAGACAGTTTTATAGAAAAATATAATTTTGACCCTACACCTATTTACCAACAACGATGAGTGCTGTTGGAGAAACCGCAATTAGATTCTAATAGATTTTTGGAGATAGAAAAAATTTGAGCTAAGTTTTTTATACAGCTACTAAATTCGGAAAGGACCGCGCAGGATTTACTGAAAGAATATGAAATGGAGATTAACAGAAATTTTTGATCTTGATAAAAAATATCCATGCTAGTGTTTTGTATTCTAGCATGGATTATCAAACTAGAGAAACCGTAACAATGATATTCCATAAAAAATGGGCAGTAATAGGAACTATAATAGATTTATATTTCCAATACAGAAAGGAGAAACTAAACTCATTACAAAACTAGAAATAGGCAATTGTATATGAATCAAACTAAATAAAATAGCCGTAACAATAAAAGCTAGAGGTACGTTCTTTTTCGATAAAACAGTAAACAAAATGCCTCTAAAGAATATTTCTTCTTGAACTGGAGCGATTACACATGCACTAAGGATAATAAGGATAATAGTTAATGGGTCGAAATCGGGAAATTTGAAAGAGATTGAAATAGGTATATTTAGCTCTATATTTTGAATGAAAAAAATTATTAAGAATAACAAAACCATTTGTATGTACAGTGAAGGGGATTTTAACGCTGCGAAATCACTTATTTTTACAAAAAGTTGTCTGGTAGGTTTAAGTGAAAAAAATATTAATAAAAATATCAATCTCTTTTCTGTGTGCAAAAAAGCAAAATTTTCATTAAGTAGATTTGAGAACACTAAGAACTTACGTGGAATAAAATCGGAACTATATACAGTTAAAAAAAATAAAATGCAAAATATAAGCACGTAGTTGACCTTTAGAGATTGCATATTTATCTCAACCTTTACTTTTTTGAACATTTATATACAAAATTATACTTTTTAGAACCCAATATAACAATGTGCTTTATTATAAAGTCAAACTTTTCACCAAGAAAAGATATTAATAGGTAATGACGTCCTGTTCATAATGCTAGATAAGTTAATTGGCTAGGAAGGGATGAAAATAGGTTTTGGGGGAATAGCCCTAAGCTTAGCATTAAATATTGTAACACTTCCTCTCCTGGCAGAATCGGCACAACTCGGACAATCGCACCATTGGTGAACTGTTTTATGAACTGTGTGTGATAAAGTCAACGAACTTGATTGGGCTGTCGCTTTACAGCAGTTAATCGAGCTTCTTCATGATACTCTAAAAAATACAAACAGGATGACAAAGAAGCTTATTGAAAGTCAACTACAGAAGTGGATCGCAGGCCTCCCATGTTTTTGGCAAGTAAAAAATGTATCAAATGGCAATTAAAAATGTACCACTTGCCACTCCCTTTTTATTTACTGTGTAAGATTGAATCTCTTAACCGACGGCTATCGCCGTTAAAGAACAATAAATGTGAATGGTGGATTAACCGATCGATAACAGCTTCTGTCAAGATAGGATCACCAAACACGTGATTCCACTGCCCGAACTGCAGGTTAGTTGTCACAATCAAACTTCTGGTTTCATAACACATAGAAATAATCTGAAACAACAATTCTGCACCTTGCTTATGCAGAGGAATATATCCCAGTTCATCTATTATCAATAGGTCTAGTTTTTCAATTTGTTTAAAAAATCGCCCCAATAATCCCTTTTCATTAGCTTCTAATAAGGCATTTACCAGGGCTGCAGCTGTAAAAAATTTCACTCTTTTCCCTTGTTTCTGTATGGCATTTAACGCTATTAAGGTTGAGAGAAAAGTTTTTCCAGTTCCAACCCCACCATAAAATATTAGATTCTCCTGTTTTACTATAAATTCACCCTGTAACACATATTCTTTGTTTAATCCCGGGACCATCTGAATGTCTTCCCATTCAAATGGCTTTCCAGGGACCTTTGGCAAGGTAGCTGGTTGAAGTAATAGGTTGATTTTTCGTTCCTCTCGCTGCTGGATTTCATATTCAAACAGCTTAAGTAAATACTCTTCATGCGTAGCTGCTTTAATAGTCTTATAGTTTAATGGGATCCAACTGAGCTTTAATCTTTTTGCGTATTCTTTAATCTGTGCTTCCATTACTTTTCACCACCTGTTGATTCGAAGAATCGATCATAATGTTTAAGTCCCCGAGTGGCTTCCGGCATGGATGGAACATTGCCTTTTGGTTGTAATGGGTTCCTTATTCCTCTTCCGTTAATCAACTGGTAGAACACCTGTTTAATGGATTCAACACTCGTATGGCCGTGTTCTGATGCTATTTGCAGTGCCCGCATGGGCACCTTGAAGTCATGCTCCTTTAATAATACAGACAGTAGCTGTAAGGCCTCTCGTTTTTCCTGGACGGTACAATTGGACAGGTATTCTTGCCACTCTATAGGCAGTTTTTCATAAAAATCTGTATATTTTAGAGCTGTTTGTCTCTTAGACATAAGCGTAAGATAAGGATGCCATTTCATTGACTTTTGTTCTTTGCCATATAATCGTTCATGCTGGATGATTAGCTCATGATCTTCTGTTAAAATATCAATCTCCTTATAAATTCTTGCTAAAACTATTTGTTTGGCAAACCGAGGGGAAGTGGAATAAAGTTTATTTTCCACCCGTATATAGCCATATTTATCGGCCTTAACCTGTTCATCCCGAACACATTCAAATTCCTTTGCCGGCAATTGCAGGAAGTGCTCTTTATCTTCCATATATAATTCGGTAATCAACGTTCCCTTTTGATAATGGGGGCGAAGCCGGTCATTTTCAGCCTTCTCCCATAAAGATCCATTAAAGGACTCCAAATCAAGAATGGTTAACTCCGGAAGAAGGAAGTTGTTGCGTACATATTTAACCATGGATTCTACGTGGCCTTTTTCATTCCCTCTTACCGAATTGCAGAATTCATATTCAAATCCATAATGTAAAACAAACGTTGAAATTCATCCGTTAACTCGCGTTCCCTATTTGGAAATACCTTTTTCACCGCAGGTGATAAATTATCTTTCTTCTAAATTTTTTCTTCTTTTTTATACCCATTCCTTTCGCTTCGCTCAAGGCACAAAACGCAATGAAATAATT
>JASBVU010000207.1 GCA_029960905.1 Thermoanaerobacterium sp. | reverse complement strand
ATTAATTCTACATAGTCAGCTATTTTCATTTTTTCCATCATTTCTGACATCTTTTCTACTTGCTTTTTTATTTCATTTAATAATTTATTATCCAAGCCCCATTCCTCCTATAAACTATTTTCTCTTTTTGGGTAAAGTTTATTAATAATTTATTGTTTTTTAAAATTAAATATGCTTAAATTAAGTAATAGAAAGATGTATAAATTGATAAAATTATTATAGTAAAAATTGATGAGGCGAATAAAATGAGAAAGAAGAAAAACAAAGATTTTTTAAACCCTTTTTACAATAGAAAATGGCATAAATATGTGGCTCTGACTATTGTCATTGTGATGATAGTTGCATTAATAGCTGCCTTCAGTTTGCCGATTCTAAATTATTAAAAGTGCGCATAAAGCGCACTTAATCTTTAATCTATTTCTTCAAGCACTTTCAATATTTCACCTACATGTCCGTCAACTTTTACTTTTCTAAAAATTTTCTTTACTATGCCTTTTCTATCTATCACAAAGGTAGATCTTTCTATGCCCATCTTTTTCTTGCCGTACATATTTTTCTCTTTGTAAACGCCGTACTCTGTTGATACTTTAGCATCAGGATCACTTAAGAGCACAAATGGCAAATTAAATTTCTCTATAAATTTTTTATGAGATTCTGAATCATCTAAACTTATCCCTATTACAACTGCATCATTTGCCTCGATAGAATTTATGTTGTCTCTAAACTGACAAGCCTCTTTTGTACATCCTGGAGTGTTATCCTTTGGATAAAAGTAAAGAACAACTTTTTTCCCAATATAATCTTTTAAAGAGACATCTCTTCCATCGCTTGATTTCAATGTAAAATCCGGCGCCTCTTTTTCAATTTCAACCATCTGCTTTTCCTCCTTAGATAATTATTTTCTTTTAATACTTCTTATCTTTATTATATCAGTTTTACAATAACAATCAATGCCTAAATTTAAAAAGAGGCAAACGCCTCCTTTTAAATAACCTTTTTAATTGATGATATGAAACTTGTTACACTCTCAAATATCTCATCATTATTTCTTGAATCATTTATCATTCTTACTATTGCACTGCCAATTATTATTCCATCGCAGTACGGCGCGAATTTTTTTGCCATCTCAGGTCCAGATATGCCAAACCCAATTGCCTTTGGCAAATCAGTGTAATTTGATACCAAATTCATATATTTTTCAATGTCTGTTTCAATAGAATTCCTCACACCTGTAACACCTTTTGTTGAAACGCAATACACAAATCCCTTTCCGTTTTCACAAATCTTTTTTATCCTGTCATTTGAAGTAGGTGCAACTAACGGTATCAAATAGATATCGTGTTTTTCAGATAATTCTTTTATGTCTTTTCTTTCCTCCAATGGCAAATCAGGTATAATTAGTCCATCTACACCTGAATCCTTAGCATTCTTTAAAAATTTCTCCATCCCGTATTTATAAATAGAATTATAATAAACAAGGTATATAAGCGGTACTTCTGTGTTTTTCCTTATTATTTTAACAGCATTCATTATATCATCGATTTTTGTGCCTTTTTTCAATGCTCTTGCAGATGACGCTTGTATTATAGGTCCATCTGCCAATGGATCGGAATAAGGAATGCCGATCTCTACAATGTCAGCACCACCTTCAACCTTTTATATACTAAATCGATAGTTACATCTATGCTGGGATCTCCGGCAGTTATAAATGTAATCAATGCTTTGCGCCCTTTTTCCTTTAATTCATCGAATTTTTTATCAATCCTGTTCTCTTTTATATTGTTAACTTCTTTGTTTAACTCCATCATAGCTCCACCCCCAAAACATTTGCTACTGTATTGACGTCTTTATCTCCTCTTCCTGACAAATTTACAATTATGATATTGTCCTTATTAAGACTTGAAGCAAGTTTCATTGCATACGCCACAGCATGGGCACTTTCCAATGCAGGTATGATTCCTTCAATATGAGATAAATCCATAAAAGCTGACAAAGCTTCTTCATCTGTGGCATATACGTATTGTGCCCTACCACTATCCCTTAAATATGCATGTTCAGGTCCTACTCCGGGATAATCAAGCCCTGCCGATATTGAGTACACAGGCATTATCTGGCCTTCATCATCTTGAAGCAGATACGTCATCATACCATGAAGCACGCCAATGCTTCCTTTCGCCATTGTAGCAGCATGTCTATCCGTATCTACTCCCTCTCCAGCAGCTTCTACGCCTATAAGTTTCACCGATGTATCGCTTATAAAAGGGTAAAAAATCCCCATGGAATTGCTGCCACCACCGACACATGCAATAACGTAGTCAGGCAATCTTTTCTCTTTACTTAAAATTTGTTCTTTTGCTTCATCACCTATTATCCTCTGGAAGTCTCTAACCATTACCGGATATGGATGTGGTCCTACAACAGAACCCATTACGTAAAATGTATCGTCGATATTTGTGACCCAATGGCGTATTGCCTCATTAACAGCATCTTTCAACGTTCCAGTCCCTGTCTTTACAGGGGTAACTTTTGCACCTAACAATTTCATTCTGAACACGTTCAATGATTGCCTTCTTATATCTTCTTCACCCATAAATATCTCGCATTCCATGTCAAACATTGCAGCACCCGTTGCAGTTGCTACACCGTGTTGTCCTGCACCTGTCTCAGCGATGACCTTTCTCTTACCCATTCTTTTTGCCAACAATATCTGTCCTAAAACGTTGTTTATTTTATGAGCACCAGTGTGGTTTAAATCCTCTCTTTTCAAATATATTTTTGCGCTGCCTAATCTTTCAGTCAAATTTTTTGCGAAATATAATGGTGTAGGCCTTCCAGAATACTCTCTTAAGTAATATTTATACTCATCAATAAAATCTTCATCTTTTATCGCCTTGTAAAATTCGTCTTCAAGTTCTATCAATGCATTCATTATCGTTTCCGGCACATATTGGCCACCAAATTTACCAAATCTTCCTACCATTTTACACTCCTCACTTTACATATTAAATCTTTCATTAATTCATAATCTTTAAAACCATCAACTTCAACACCACTAGACACATCTATTACATCTGGTCTAACCATTTCTACAGCTTTTAAAACATTGTCAACATTAATGCCGCCTGCTAAAATAAATTTACACTTTAAAATGGCCTTTGCATCCTTAATTAAATTCCAATCAAATTTTCTACCTGAACCGCCGTAAAAGCCTTTTATTTTGCTATCAAAAAGAATCCCATCAACATGATAATTTGTTAATTTAAAAACATCGCTTTTTTCGCTAACCCGAATTGCCTTCCATATAGTATAATCATTAAAATTGTCCATATAATCCTGTGATTCATCACCGTGAAATTGTAAGACATCTAGATTTAAAAAAGCAGCTACATTTCTTACTTTTGAAATTTCTTCATTTACAAAAACACCAACTTTTTTTATTTTTCTGTCAAGATTTTTAATAAGATCGTATGCCGTATTTACGTCCACATTTCGCTTGCTTTCAGCAAAGACAAATCCAGCGTAATCAGGTTTTAAATTATTAAGATATTCCACATCTTCTGATCGTCTTATTCCACATATTTTTACTAATGTCATTATTAAACACCCTTCGAGTGAATTACAAAATCATCAATTTTTTCATTTCTTTTAATCATGTTCATAAAGGTTTCACCGATTAGCACACCATTTACACCCAATGATTTTAAGTATTTTACGTCATCAGAAGTCTTTATACCGCTTTCAGACACCAGTAAAACGCCACTTGGCACGTATTTAATAAGCCTTTCTGTCGTCATCAAATCAACATGAAAATCCCTTAAATCTCTATTGTTTATGCCTAAAATATCTACATTTGCATTTAATGCTATCTCAAGTTCATGTTCATCGTGAACCTCAACAAGAGCATCTAATCCAATCTTTTTAGTGGTATCGTAAAACTTTTTTAAATTATTTCCAACTACAGCCACTATAAGCAAAATAGCATCTGCTCCGATAAATTTGCTTTCATATATTTGGTATTCGTCAAATATAAAGTCTTTTCTAAGAACTGGCTTTGATGTGACTTTTTTTACATCGTTTATATATACATCATCCCCTTTAAAATAGTTTCTTTCTGTAAGAACAGATATTGCATCAACATTAACATCTTCATACAATCTAGCAATTTTTATGTGATCAAAGTCATCTAAAATTATCCCTTTTGAAGGAGAGGCTTTTTTTATTTCAGCTATTATTGATATTTTTTCGCCACGCAAAGCATCTTTGAAATTTCTTATATCTTTATCATCTTTTATAACTTTTAATATATCCTCTAAGGGTTTTTCGATTTTTTTTATTTCCAACTGTGTTTTTTTCTTAAAAACAA
>JASBVU010000206.1 GCA_029960905.1 Thermoanaerobacterium sp. | reverse complement strand
TGCCTAAATTAAATAATCTCAGACCTTCTTTGGAATCGACGGCTTTGAAGCTTATGGAGGAGGCGGGAGAGCTGGCACAAGCTATAGGTAAATTTAGGGGTCTCAATGGAGAAAGCATAAAAATGTCAAATAAGGATGTGGCTGAGAAAATATCTGAAGAGCTTTTGGATGTGGCACAAGTGGCGGTATCGATGATGTTTGTCTTAGAAGACCAGTACAACATAAGCATTGATGAGAAGCTAAAAGAACATATTGAAAAATTGAAGAAAAAAGGGTATATAAAGTAAATATACGGCAATGCCGTATATTTTTTTTTCATGTGCACATATTAAATTTGAACGATTATGAAAGGAGGAATTAAGTTGCAACAAATATCCAGCAAAGAATTGATGTACATTGATGATGTGCTTTCACTTCAAGAACACATGGTTAAATGTTTAAATGACAGTGCTTCAAGGCTTAAAGATCAACAGTTAAAGGCATTGTGTCAAAATTTGGCTGACAGGTGTCAAAACAGTTTTAATTCCATAGCAAAAAATTTAGGATAAGGAGGGATACATATGATGGGTAGCACAGGCATGACGGATAAGGATATAATGATGGGCGTCTTAGGAGATTACAAACTTGCCATAGATGTTCTTTCACATGCTGCAACAGAAGCAGCCAATGAAAGCCTCAAAAGAGATTTTATCAATGCATTAAATTCGACATTTGAAGAACAAAAGCAAGTTTGGAATGCCATAAGTCAGAGAGGCTGGTATTCAGTGAAACCGGCACAGATGCAAGATATACAAGAAGCAAAAAATAAATTTAGACAACCAGCAGGTGTTATGTAAAAAGAAAAAAATGTGGTACAATAATGGAAGTAGTGAAATGCTACTTCCATTATTGTATTGTTTAAAGGAGTGATTATTGTATGTACGATCTGATTATACTGGGCGGTGGTCCAGCAGGACTTGCAGCAGGTCTCTATGCTTGCAGATCTAAATTAGATACTGTAATGATTGAGCAAATGTATGTGGGAGGACAGATAGTGACCACATACGAAATAGAAAATTACCCGGGATTTGACGGTATTAGCGGTCCTGATCTTATAAACAAAATGGAATCACAAGCTAAAAGGTATGGGCTGCAGATTTACAATGAGGAGGTTGTCGGGTTAGACATTACAGGCAACGTAAAGAAAGTGACTACCAACAAGAAGACTTATGAGGCAAAAGCGATAATAATAGCTACAGGTGCTACACCTAAAGAGTTAGGGTTTGATAAAGAGAGAAAATTCAGAGGCTCAGGTGTCTCATATTGTGCTACCTGTGATGGAGCTTTTTATAAGGATCAAGTAGTTGCCGTTGTTGGCGGTGGCGATACTGCAATGGAAGACTCAAACTACCTTACGAAATTCGCTAAGAAGGTTTATGTAATTCATAGGAGAGATAAATTAAGGGCTTCTAAAACCCTTCAAGATAGAGCTTTTGCAAATCCTAAGATAGAATTTATCTGGGACACTGTTGTGAAGGATATACAAGGAGAATATGGTGTTGAAGGATTAGTCTTAAAAAATGTGAAGACGAATGAAGAAACCACATTAAAAGTTGACGGTGTATTTATTGCCATAGGATTAAGCCCAAATTCGGAATTAGTAAAAGGTATAGTTGATACAGATGAGTATGGTTACATAATAACCGATGAAGACATGAAGACAAATATTCCGGGTGTTTTTGCTGCGGGAGATGTTAGGAAAAAGACATTGAGGCAGGTAGTGACAGCAACAGCAGATGGTGCTATTGCTGCGTACGTAGCTGAAAAGTATATAGATAGCCTTTAAGAAAAGACCATCCAGTTATTGGATGGCCTTTTCTATTCTTGACTGTCATCTTCTTTTTTATCGTCTTTCTTTTCACTTTCTTTGTTTTCAGTATCATTGCTTTGTGTTTTAGTGTCATTGCTAATTTCAGATTCTTTTAAGGTAGGTATTATTATCCTATGTCCTGGGTATATAAGTGAAGGATTTTGAATATCAGGATTTGCTCTTAATATTGCATCGACTGTAGTATTGAATCTTGCAGCAATATTGTAAAGGGTATCGCCAGGCTTTACCACGTACACCATTCTGCCTTCTTTAGGATGTTCAAACGGTGGATTATAAGGCATAGTAGGAGCTGTTTTTGGTGGGCATGGTATGATGACAGTCTGACCGGGGTAAATCATGTTTGGATCCATAAAATAGTTGGCTCTTAATATCTCATCAAGAGGGACGCCGAATTTGTTTGCTATGCTCCACAAAGTGTCACCGGGTTGAACGATATAATTTGTTGGGCATGGCATATTGTACATTGGCGCTGCTGGTATGTTGTGCATTTCACTGAATGATCCCGTATAAGTGTTATAAGCATAAGACGTTTCAGGCACGGACTGCATAGGAATATTTCCGCCTGGTATAAAAAGCATTTGCCCTGGATAAATTGTGTAGGGGTAAAGTATGTTATTTACGTAAATAATCGATTCATAGGGAACGCCAAATTTTTGCCCTATTAGGTAAATTGTATCGCCAGGCATGACCGTATAATAGACTCCATTAACTGGTATTATCAATGTTTGACCAGGATATATAAGCGATGGATTGACGATATTGTTTCTAGAAATAATGGCTTCTACTGAAGTATTAAACTTTTTTGCAATTGAAAATAAAGTATCTCCAGACTTTACGACATACGTAAATTCCAATGTAACCATATTTACTCCTCCTTTCCTTATTCATAATATGTATTTTGATTTTTATGGTGACATAGTTGCGTCTATATTTGAATATTTTATATTGTGATTTAAGAATTGCTGCATTTATGAAAGTGGAGGAGAAATTCGGATGAAGCGGTATAGATATTTTTTGTTTATTGCCATAGCTTTGATGTCTATTATTTTATTGAACTTTTTAGGCAAAACTGTCGAGACAGTGAATCAAATTCCTTTGATGAATAAGATCGTCATAATCGATGCTGGTCACGGAGGAAGTGATCCAGGTAAACCCGGCAAATATGGGGAAGACGAAGATAAATTAAACCTTAAAATAGCGTCAAAGCTTAAAGACTTAATAGAGGAAAGCGGTGGAATAGCACTTATGACGAGAGAAGATGATACATTGTCAGATAAAGACATAATGAAGGATTTAAAAAATAGAGTACATGCTGGTAATGATGTGAAAGGTGATATTATGCTTAGCATTCACCTAAATAGTTTTCCTGATCCAAGATACAAGGGGGCACAGGTTTTTTATCAAAAAGATTCAAAGGAAGGCAAACTTTTAGCAGAAATAATCCAAGATGAGCTTAGAAAGACGCTAGACCCCAATAATGATCGAATGGCGAAAGAAACAAGTACATTTTATATTTTGAGGCATGCAAAAATGCCTGCTGTAATAATAGAGTGTGGTTTTATGTCAAATCCTGACGAGGAGAGGCTTTTAAATGATGAAAATTATCAGTATAAAATTGCATGGGCCATATATAAAGGTGTAAATAGGTATTTTAAAGAAAAATCTTGAGTCCTTGTTTAGGGGATTTTTTTTTTGTATACTTAAAGTAAAGAAGTCATATAAATTGGGTAAAATATTTGTGTGTTACATTTATTTGAAACGATGGAGGAATTATGGAGATTATAAATAAAATTATTGATAACGTAAATAAAGTTATAATAGGCAAAAGTGAAGAAGTAAAACTTGTGCTTATAGCACTTATATCTGGTGGACATGTCCTTATAGAGGACGTCCCTGGGGTTGGAAAGACATCGTTAGTAAAGGCATTGGCGAAGTCTATCAGTGCGGATTTTAAGAGGATTCAGTTTACACCGGATTTATTGCCATCAGATGTCATTGGAGTTTCTATATATAATCCTGAAAAAGGTGTTTTCGAATTTAAACAAGGACCTATAATGAGCCAAATACTTCTGGCAGATGAAATAAATAGAACATCCCCTAAGACACAATCAAGCCTCTTAGAAGCTATGGAAGAAAGGCAGATTACTGTTGACGGGAATACTTACCCTTTGCCTCGTCCATTTATAGTAATCGCCACACAAAATCCAATTGAATACGATGGGACATACAGACTACCTGAAGCACAGTTAGACAGATTCATGATCAGAATAAGCTTAGGGTATCCGGACATGAAACATGAAATAAACATGCTTAAAATGTTTGAGGCCTTAGATCCGCTTGAAGATTTAAAATCAGTAGTATCAATTAGAGATATTTTAAGGATGCAAGATGAAGCAAAATCTGTATATATTGATGACAATATCTTAACTTATATCATAGATATAGTGAATAAGACGAGGAATTCGGATGCAGTTATTTTAGGTGCAAGCCCAAGAGC
>JASBVU010000205.1 GCA_029960905.1 Thermoanaerobacterium sp. | reverse complement strand
TGGATTTCTAATATATCTCACGATTTAAAAACTCCACTTTCTTCAATTAAAGGATATGCTGAACTTTTAACCAATCCGGAATATAAAATTTCGAACGAAGAGATTATTAAATATGCAAATATTATTCTAAATAAAACCAATTATATGGAAGAATTAATTGAAGACCTTAGACTAAATGAAAAATTAAAAAATAAAGTCTTGACTATTGAGAAAACAAAGGAAAACCTAACTCAGTTTCTAAGGGAAGTCATAATAGAAATATTAAATCATCCTGATTATGAAAATAGAGTCATACATTACAATCCACTAGATGAAAATATCGAATATACCTTTGATAAAAATCTTTTTGAAAGAAGCATATCCAATCTAATATATAACGCTTTAATTCATAATGATAAAGATACAGAAGTCATCGTTAATCTTTACAAAAATGACAAAATATATATAGAAATAAAGGATAATGGAAAAGGAATTTCTGAAGTAGATCTAAAAAATTTATTTAATAGATATTATAGAGGAACTAATACAGACATCCATAAGGGTTCCGGGCTTGGAATGTCAATAGCAAAAGAAGTAATTGAGACCCACGGAGGAATCATATCTGTTGAAAGTGAAATAAACAAAGGCACTAATATTAAGATAATCCTCTAAAGATGGCATATCGGGACATGCTATCTTTTTTTTGTTGATTTTACCTGAATATAAAAAATGAAACATTTAAGGTAGAATTAAGGTTAAAAAAATTTCAATTTAAGGCTCGCTATGTATATTTATTTTGAAGGTTTTTGAAAAGGATGTTTCTAGAAGCAAAATAAAGTGAGAAAGGTGAGAATGTTGAAACATTTAATTTCCATTGAACTTAAAAAAGCATTAAATTTAAGGTTTTTTCTTTTTAGTCTGGCTCTTATACTTTTACCACTGATTACTATTTTACCTATTATTAACGGATCGTATGTTTTTCATAGAACGATTGATGTGCATGAACAATTATTGAGCAGTTCACCAATACCATTGTTATTCCCATTATTGCTTATACCACTCTATGCTGGTTCTTATGCAAATGAAAAAAAGGATAATTACCTACAATATGTAATGCCAAGGACAAAAATATCAGATTATGTAGTAGCGAAGGGAATTAGCAATGCACTAATAACTTTTATTGTTGCATATTTGATGATATATATTCCATTTCTCTTTATTCAATATATTGATCCAATGATTAACTATATTTACTATGAAACGGCATTTATGAACCCGGTTTCTATTGGAACTTTCGAGGTCATTGCCCAAGAATCAGTTCATCTTTATGGAGTCGTATATTCATTATGGGTTGCAATTAATGGAGTTTTGTATGTAACAATAGCATATTTACTATCCATATGCCTTAACAACACATTTGTTGCTTTATCCATTCCTTTTTTATGGTGGTTTATTATTCATTTTGTAACATCAGTACTCGGATTAGAAAAATTTTCACCGCTTTATACCGTTTTTCCATTCGCCATAGCTGCACAGCAATTTTGGACAATATTTATACCTTTTATTGTATTAATCTTGTTTATCGTTTCATTGATATTTTATATAAAAAGGTCTCGGAAAATTTGGGAGAACTAATATGATTAAGGTTAGAAAACAAGTCATAAATTGGAAATGGTTATTTGCGGTAATTCCAGTGGCTTTATACGCTATAAACAACAGATTGTCAATGCAATATTTTGAACTGAGGTACGATGTAGTTGCAAACTTTTGGGATTATGTACTGATTTCATTTAGCGATGTTTACTTATTGTTATTTTATATTTTTCCATTGATTCTTTTTGTATCGACTGTCCATATAAATAGAACCTTTGATTACACGAAACTAATACGACTAGGATCATATAAAAAATGGATATTTACAAAGCTAAGACAACTAATGATAATAGATATTAACTTTTTGCTCTTTTTGATAGCAGCACTACTCCTTACTGCAATTAACACTCCTTTTTCAATGGAATGGAGCAATGTCGGAAGAATAAATACATCAGGAAATGAAATCTTATATTATTTACAGCAATATTTTTCAAAACCGTTTTTAGCATTCATACTACAGATAATTTTGTTGCTATTAACAATAGTAACTTTTCAAATCATGTTCTGCATTCTTTATGCACGTTTTCAGAATGTATCCCTTTTATATTTTATAAATGGGTTTATGTACTTATACGGTGCTATTAGCTTCAAATTATTTCCTGCCTCAATAAAATTTGTTTCAGTTCAAAATTATTTAAGTCTTTTTCATGGGGTTGCTTCCTTCGATAGTATATTTATTCCATTCTCAGTAATGTTCGTGGCTTTAATGATATTAGTTTTTATAGCTAATAAAATAGATCAAAATTATAAACAACTAAAGAACTTGATAAAAAGATACTCTCCTTTATTTTTATACGGATTCCTTTGCTTTATGGGAATATTGTTTAATGTAAGTAATAATACAGAAGGTGAATTATCTGTCTGGGATATATTAATCGTTACGTTTAGTGGTACAACTAACGAAATGTTTTCCCTTGTTTCCTTTGTATATCATGTAGTTGTTTTTATGGGCTTTGTTTATTTGTTCCAATTATTATTACACAAGTATTTATCAGAAATGAGTTATTATATGCTCATCCGTTATAAGTCAATGTATAGATGGTTTTTAAGCTGGTTTCCAAAAATCATTATAGGCATTTGGTTATTACTACTGACATTATTTTCGGTCACAATTTTTATCGCAGTATTAATAGGCTATGAGTTAACCGTTCCGCAAAACTTATTTAAAATTATCTACCATTTTATGATCAATGGATTTTTGCAACTGTTATTTTATGTGCTTTTTGTTATAACGGTTTCCTTATTTACAAAGGATGTTTTTAAAAGCTTTATTACTCTATTGGCATTAACTGTTTTTATGCTTCCGGATTTTAGCTTATATAATTCTATACCTGTAGGATTAAATAGTATGGCTTATATGCTTGAAAAAACTTCTGTATTTTTAACATCAGCTAAGCTTTTCGGCTATATTTTGATTGAAACAATCATTTTATTATTTTTATTAAATAAAAGAGACTATGAAATTTAAAGAAGAGGGTGGATATATTGAGTTTGATTGAATTAAGGAATATTAGCAAATCTTATAAAGGCTTAACATTATTTGAGAATACTTCTGTTTCATTTGAAAAAGAAAAAATATATGGGATTATTGGTCATAATGGTTCAGGTAAATCAGTATTGTTTAAAATGATATGTGGCTTTGTTTTTCCTGACCATGGCGGCATTTTTGTAAATGGAGAAGAGCTTGGAAAAAATAGGAGGTTTCCTGAAAACTTCGGAATTATTATTGACAAGCCCGGATATTTAGGGGATAAAACAGGATTTGAAAACTTGAGATATTTAGCAGATATCCAAAATAAAATATCTGATGAGAAAATTAAAGAAACGTTAGAAAAGGTCGGTTTGCATTATACAATAAAACAAAAAGTAAAGGATTACTCCCTAGGAATGAAACAGAAATTGGCGATTGCTCAAGCAATTATGGAGGATCAAGAAGTATTATTGCTTGATGAACCTTTTAACGCTTTAGACGTCGATAGTGTGGAAAACATTAGGGGATTACTTAAAAGCTTAAATAATGAAGGGAAAACAATCCTTCTAACCAGTCACAATAATGAAGATATTGAAGTTCTTTGTGATCATGTATTTAGAATTAGAAATTATAAATTGGAACAGATAAAATAAAAACTTTAAATTTATACTACCAATAATAATCAGAGTAAATGCTTTTGTCGTAGACCGACGCGCTACTGGTGACATCGTCACATCATGCGGCGGATATGAACCATTTTGCAATGAAAGCTACGGGATTTTTATTGAAGAAGCAGCTAAGATCCATGGCTTAGCAGGATGGAAGTGCATAAAAGGGGGAAGCAGCGACACAAG
The DNA here is from genome assembly GCA_029960905.1 of Thermoanaerobacterium sp. GTDB lineage: Bacteria > Bacillota > Thermoanaerobacteria > Thermoanaerobacterales > Thermoanaerobacteraceae > Thermoanaerobacterium. The sequence continues at coordinate 437 of JASBVU010000205.1, read as the reverse complement.
TACCAACAAGCGATAATTCAGAAGGATGAAATGAAAAAAACTATGGGTAAATCAAAAGAAAAAGATGCAAGGCTTGAAAAAATCGCCACCAAAGTCATTCGCAGAAATGACAAAGGTTTAAAGAGGTTGAGTAAAAATTGCGCATCGAACCTTTAGAACCTAAACACATCAGAATGTTTCATGACATGGCTTGGAAAGATTTAATGGAGAATCCATCGAGTTATATCCTGGACTATTTAAAAAAGCCGCAGATATATGCATACTTTAGCCACAAATTTTGTGGATGGTAACAAGCGAACAGCATATATTACTGCGGCATTTTTGTTGGGATTAAACGGCTATATTAGAGTCAAAAGAGAAATTACCTCTCTTTTTTAGCTCGCTTGATTTACGCCCTTATGCCAAACAGTTGAGAAGTTCTTCACCCCAAGGGGCTG
>JASBVU010000204.1 GCA_029960905.1 Thermoanaerobacterium sp. | reverse complement strand
AGTTAAAAACTCAAATTATAAAAACCGGGTGATAATCCCGGTTTTTATAATTTTTTGGCTTTCTAAATTGCAATATTAAATGCAACACTTTTTAAGAAACAGTATGATATAGATATCCAAATTTTTACTTTTATACAAACTATAAAACCTTACGTTGTCAAGGGAAGGGTGGAGATTTTCGAGCGTAAGCGAGAAAATACTACCCGACCTTGACAACGTGCGCAAATGATATAATTGTTCCTAGACCATTTGGCATGCCTGGCCAAAAGGCCTTAACTATACACTATCATTTACATTCTTCTCTTTAAATATCTGCTGTGTTAGCCTGTCTGGGCATACTCTCCCTCTAGCACTTTGCCTTTCCTCCCGCATATCTTCAATAGCTCCCTGTAAAAACATTCCTCTGCTGTACTATAGTTCAGTACCTTCCTGGGATATTGGTTCATCCATCTTTCTATCTCCTTGACCTCTGATAACGGTACATCTTTTATCGCTTTGCCTTTGGGAATAAAACGCCTTATAATCCCGTTTTGCCTTTCATTGCTTGCCCTTTCCCACGATGAGTGATGAGTAAGGATAGGCAAAATATGCTTCACTCCTGTAGCTTTCTAAAATACTTGACAATTCACTAAACTCTGAACCATTGTCAGCTGTTATACTCCGGAATACATCCACAAACAATTCACCATACCTTTCTTTAAGTTCCATAGACGCTCTCTTTACTGATTCACTATCCTTAGAATCTAGAAGAAATATGAGTTCATACCTGGTTTTCCTCTCCGTCAATGTCAAAAGAACCGCCTCATTAGAACGTTTACCTACTACCTACAGTATCTATTTCCCAGTGCCCAAACTCTTCCCTGGTTTCTACTTCTTTCGGCCTTAAATCTATGCTTTTGCCCATAATCCGTTTAGGCTCTCTTTTCTTCATCCTATTCCTGGGCTTTAGCCTCGGCTTAAGCAACAAATCAATATTGCGTACTTTAAGTAGTCCCCTGTCTATATAGTTATACAGAGTTTTGGTACAAACCATGGGCTTATCTTTCCAATTGGGATCCCTTTTACAATAACCCACTATACTGTCTTAAGGCCACTTTTTCTTTCTCTAGCATCTTCTTCTCCGCAAATCTAATGGAGTCCTTAACATGTGGGAGTTTGAGTTTAGCACCACAGTTTTTACGCCTCTTTTCATATACTGCCTGCCCTGCTTCGGGAAAGTACGCTTCATAAGTAGATAAATCAGATTTAAGCTGAGTAAGAGTCCCACGTTTAATTTCCCTGCTGATAGTACTTGGAGCTCGACCTAACTGTTTTGCAATGTACCGCATGCTTTTGCCTTCTTTGCGCAGGGCAGCAATTTGTCCTCTTTCGTAAGCATTTAGGTGTTTAAAAGAGCGATGTTTCGTGGTACAATTGTGTTGAGCCATAGTGAGACCTCCCTGTATGGTTGGTGATTTTTTGGATATCTATATCATACAGGATTTCTCACTATGATTCTATAATTTTTTGGGTGTTGCATTTAATTTTACAATGAACCAATTTAAAACTAAAGCAAAAGACAACCATATACACTTGTCATTAATTAAAACATATGGTATAATTTACTTAAAGTATCAAGCAAAGATCAAAAAATAACAATTCTTATTGCGCAAGTTAAAACATCAATAATGTACAACACATAGCACTTTATTCTAGCTTTCATAGGAGAAGTAACAATTTAACGTTTCTGCAATAAAACAAACTTACTACTGAGACACAACAAAATCCCCGAAAACTAATTGAAAACATTCAGATTATTGTAAGTTGTACAAGCTATTGCTGGTAATCTGAATGAAACTGCCAATTTTATAACATGTAAAGGAATCTAAACAAAATAAAAATTATATTTACTAAAATTCTATTTTGAAGAAAGAAGGAAAAAATGTTAACGCGTAGTATAAGGTAATATAAGGTAATAAATGAAAAGATAAGTAAAGTTGGGGAGAAGCAGTTGGAAATTTGAACAAAAAAACCGTATAAAAATAGGAGTAAAGCTTAAAAGATAAACCTTGAGTATACAAAAATAAAGCTCTTGAACTTTTCAAGAGCGCACATATTGCACTAGGGAGGTGTATGCCATTGCTTGTATAAAACTAGTAACAGGTTAAATTTATTATTAAAGAAAATTAAGAAAAGGAGAGGAGCTGAGTTTTATGAGGATCAATTTTAAAAAAATTATTGTTATATTTGTGATATTAGGTTTCATGCTTACGCTCACTCCTAAATCTTTTGCTCTTGCAAATGAAAATTTTAGTATTCGACTGAATGCAGATACATTTATGGATTTGGATTTAGAAGGTAACAAGATGGGCCAAAAGCAATCCAGTAATTCAACTGTCTTAATAAATCGATTAGATTTCAATTCCCCAAATATAGTTATAGATGGTGTAGTAACATACAAAAATAATACAGAAAAACCCTTTTCTCTATCTGGTAAAATAAAAAGATCTCAGAATTCATCAAAAACAGTGATTGGTTCACTTAACGACACTTTGGGTAATTTTGAAGTAATTTATTTTGCTATTGATAAAGAACCAGATGGTAAACCAATATATAACAAAGAAAAATTGAGCAAGATAAAGAATAACAAAAAGACCGTACTAAAACTCTACTTATTGGAAAAAGGCACAAGAAATTTTACTGTATTAGAAGTATTTAATCCAAAATTTATAAATGAAGATGATTTCTTTAATGATTTTGCTAATTTGGAAACAGCAGAATATCAAGAGGATTGCTGGTATACTAAGATATTAAAACCAATCAAAGCTGAAAAAGCTTTGTTAGACAAATTACCTAGTAAAAAAATCGCGTTAGACGAATTGGATAAAAATATTTCTTTGCAATCTGGAGATATTTCTATTACAGCACTTCATAATAACTATACCTATGGATATTACCAATTTGTATTAAATGTGTTTGGTGGGTACATTTATCAAGATTTTATTGTAAAATTTTATGTAGAAGGTCCAACTGAACTCGATGCGTCAGGAGGAGTATTTACCACAAAAATGTATGTTTATGATGAAGAAACGTGGTCTTATGATTACCCTCAAGAAAACTATGATGATACACTTACATCTATTGGCACATATGATGGTACAAAAATAGACGCTTATACAGATCCAGGAGATGTATTTAGATATGTTTTGTGGGATGGCCAGTATTACAGAAAAGGCACGTTAGATGTTAGCGTGAGTTGGTCTTATACTCTTCCCTATACTGGGATATCTTTTGCGGTTTCATATTCTTCGAGTAAGAAATATACATCAGAAGATATGAAAACATTTGATAACTCTGGTAGCACAAAAGTAAGACAATGTGGGGTAACGTGGGCAGAGGGTACAATACTTCAAGATGTAGGTGATACGTTCGATACTATATTTGCAGTTGGACATTATGGTTCTCCTGGCACAAAAAAATTCCATGTAAGGTGGACATATGACGTAAGCAATGCTCATGATCCTTATTGGGGTGGAATAAAAACAAAAACTTTGGAGTTGTCGTATTATTCAAAATAAAAACTAAAATCCTATATTTAATTAGAGGAGGCATTAATGAACAAAAATTTTTCCATAATTGTGTTAATAATTATCTCTATTCTATTAGGTTTTTTTGCTTATAATCAAAGACAGGAAAACATAAAATATGAAAATTTATTTTCTGATGAACTCGCTACAACAATGTCTTTACTATCTTCCTCTATACTCAGTAATAATAAAATTCTTCAATCAGGTTTTAGCAAAAAGTATTTTACCGAATCGGAAGTTGATCAGCTTATTAATAATTATGGTAATATTATTAACTATTCACAAGAAGCAAATTATTTTGTTATAACCTTGGGCAGAGCAAAGTCTTCAGAAATAAATAATTATACAGCATATATAGCTGAGAAAATTCAGTATTACTTACTGAATCTAAAAAAGCATGCAAACGGCAATTATTCTATTTCTTTAAATGATGATAATACAGAACAATTTCAGTATGTAAAAGAAGTAAATGAACTCTGGACGTTAGTGATCAATAACACTATAGAAGGTAAAAGTCGAGAAGAGCTAAGAAACATACATGATAATTATTGGGTTGAAACTATGTTAGAATTGTCCAATCATTCTAAAAAACAAAAACATTATTTTGATAATTTTCACTGAGGTCGCAAAATATTTCATGTAAAGTTTCATCCTTCTATGGTAGAATAACAAAACGTAGAAGGATGTTTTTTTATGTCAAGAAAGCACTCACTATAAATCCTGATTGCTTGAGAAAAAATCATTGTTTACGATTGAAAAGGCACCGGAAGAATTGTATACTGGTTTTGAAAATTTGGGCTTATTTGGAGGGGGTAAAGGCGTGCGGATAGACAAGTTCTT
>JASBVU010000203.1 GCA_029960905.1 Thermoanaerobacterium sp. | reverse complement strand
TATTTTGTTTTCATTATAGTTTATTTAAGAAAAATCTGTCAATATTATAATCTCTCAGCTTCTATTTAGATGATAAAGTCAAAAAACCCCACCGCAATGGTGGGATCAAAATGTCTCTATTACTTTCTCCACATTCGTTTTCTTTTTTATAATATTTTTGTTAAATTAATCCACCTAGTCTAGAAACAATATCAACTATCCCGCTTAAATCAAGAAATATTACAGCGTGACAGAGCTTTACTTTTTAGCTAAATATTTTCTAATGTCAACAGCAACAGCAGATACAATAATAGCTCCCTTGATTATTAATTGCCAATAAGGATTCATGCCAATAAATGTTAAGCCATAGTTAATAACAGTAAACAAAAGAACACCCACTATGACGCCCGGGACTGTTCCAACCCCTCCTGATACTGACCATCCACCAACAACACAGGCAGCTATTGCGTCTAATTCATACATAGTTCCATATTCACTAGTTGCTCCTCCTGTTCTTGCAGCTTCAAGTGCACCAGCAATAGCGTATAAAGTCCCTGCGATAGCAAATAGCCATAAAATATGTTTCTTTACATCAACACCTGATACAACTGCTGCTTCTCTATTTCCACCAATTGCATATAAATTTTTACCAAAACTTGTTTTATTCATAATTATCCACATAATTATGGTAATAACAACAGCAATAATAACAACATATGGAATCCCAAGAAATCCTCCTGTACCTAATTCAAGAAAATCTTTTCTAAGTCCAGCAATTGGTTGTGAATTATTAGGAGGTAAGCTAAAATAAATATTATCTGCTCCATAAGCAATAACCATAGTACCTAAAGTTGCAATAAAAGGAGGCACATTAAATCTTGACACAACAAATCCATTTAACAGTCCAAATAGCAACCCAACTATAGCAGTTATTAAAAGTGGAACTAATAATGGAAGTTGCGGTAAATGTGGGAAAAATCTTGCTGAGTAATTTGGGTCTTGTAAAAGCGATGCAGAAAGCACTGCCGCAAGTCCGACTAAACGCCCTGCAGAAAGATCTGCACCTCCTATTAAAATAGCAAGAGAAGCTCCCAACGCAATAATAATCCTCGTAGAACTTTGAACTAGAATATCTTTAAAAACTCTTACCGATATAAAAGAAGGATCCTTAATAGCAATAACTATAATTAATAATAGTAATACAAAATATATTGCATATTGACTTAAATACGTTTTAATTTTGTTGTTCATCAATATCTCCTCCGTCTTAGTTTGTATATTTACTAGCAAGGCGCATTATTTTTTCTTCAGTTGCTTCTTCTTTATCAAGGATTCCAGATAAATAGCCTTCACACATCACAATTATTCTATCTGCCATTCCTAAAAGTTCAGGCATCTCAGATGATATCATTATAATACTTTTGCCTTGCATTGTAAGTTCATTCATAATTGTATATATTTCATACTTCGCACCAACATCAATTCCTCTTGTTGGCTCGTCAAGTATTAATATTTCAGGAGAAGTAAGCAGCCATCGTGCTAAAAGTACTTTTTGTTGGTTTCCACCTGATAAATCCCTTATCAAAGTTCTTAATGATGGTGTTTTAACTCTTAAAGTTTTTACCATCTGTGTAGTGTCATCTTTCCTTATTTTATCATTAAGCAACAAAAAACGGCCTATATATTTTGATATATTAGCAATCGTAGCATTTTCTGTTATATTTAAATCCGGGAAAATTCCCGTAGAACGTCTTTCTTCCGTAAGTAATGCCAATCCATATCTTTTTGCATCAATAGGTGATCTAATAACAGCTTCTTTCCCTTTAATAAATATTTTCCCTGACGCTATTGACCTTAATCCAAATATAGCTTCTACCAGTTCGGTACGCTGAGAACCTACTAACCCACCTATACCTAAAATTTCCCCTTTCCTAAGTTCGAAAGAAACATTTTTAAATGATTTTGGTAATGGCGATGTCAAATTTTCAACTTTTAGAATAACTTCTCCTGGCTTACTATTCCTTATTGGAAATCTGTTAGTCATCTCACGTCCAACCATTTTTGATATTATCATGTCTTCCGTTAATTCTTCAGTATCCCATGTGCCAACCACTTTTCCATCACGCATAATAGTTACTTCATCCGCAATTTCAAAAATTTCATCGATTTTATGAGATATATAAATTATTGAAACACCTTCTTTTTTTAAAGTGCGTATAAGGTCAAATAAATGAGCAACTTCGTTTTCTGTCAGAGAGGATGTTGGTTCATCCATAATTATAATTTTTGCATTATAAGAAATTGCTTTAGCTATTTCCATATATTGAATCTTTGATGCTGACAAATTTTTGACTAATTCATTTGGCTTAATATCTATATCTAGTTTAGATAAAAGTTTTTCGGTTTCCATATACATTTTTTTCTCATCAACTACTTTCATGAAACCATAATTTTTCATAGGAAACCGCCCAAGCCATATGTTTTCCATTACATTTCGATCTCTTACAGGATGTAATTCCTGATGTATCATAGAAATTCCATGTTCCAAAGCCTCTCTAGAATTTTTTATGGTAATTTTTTGCCCATTTAATACTATTTCGCCTGAATCAGGTTCATAAATACCAAAAAGACATTTCATTAAAGTAGATTTTCCTGCGCCATTTTCCCCCATAATTGCATGTACTGTTCCTTTACGAACTTTAAGTGTTACATTATCCAAAGCTTTTACTCCTGGAAACTGCTTTGAAATATTGTTCATTTCTAATACAAATTCATTAGCAGCCATTTTTATGCCTCCTGCTTCTGCCATTAAAAATTTTTCTAAAGCAAGGACATAAAGCCCTTGCTTTAGAAATTTATAAAAACATAATATTGGCCATTAAACTTTATTGTAGAGCATCATTAATATTATCCTTTGTGATTTTCTTATAAGGAATCCATACATATTTGCCATCAGTAATATCGTAACCGATATTCTCTTTAGTCGGTGTTTGCCCTTGTGCAAGAACGTAAGCAATATTAAATGTAGCTTTAGCTTGATTTTTAGCATCATTTAGAACTGTACCTAACAATGTACCATCTTTAAGAGCTTGAACTCCTGGAACTGTTGCATCTACTCCAACTACAGGAATATATTTACCATTTTTGAAATAACCTGCTTCTTTCAGTGCTTGAATAGCACCAAGCGCCATATCATCATTATTAGCAAATACTGCTTCAATCTTGTCTCCATATGCAGATAACCAAGCAGCCATCTTGTCATGTGCTGTTACTCTATCCCAATTTGCATAATCTTGCGCAAGGCATTTAACTTTAATACCTGCTTGTTCGACAGTCTGTATAGAATATTTTGTTCGAAGTATAGCATCTTGATGCCCTGGTTGTCCCATCAGCATAACGTATTCCATAACACCATCATGATTCTTATCAGCTTCTGGATGTGATTTCCAATAATCTGCCATTATTTGCCCTTGCAAAATACCAGATTGTTCTGCTTTAGCTCCTACATAGTAAACTTTATCCCAAGATTGCATATCTTGTGGTAATGGCTCTCTATTGAAAAATACAACCGGAATATTCGCTGCTTTAGCTTTGCTAATAATAGTACCTGCAGCAGTTCTATCAACTGGATTAATTGCAAGTGCATCTACATGTTTTGTTATAAAAAGATCGATTTGATTATTTTGAGTAGGCTGTGAATTTTGGCTATCTACCATGTTAAGCTGAGCTTTACCTTGCGCATCTTCATTCATAGCATTTCTTACACTTGTCATAAAAGTATCATCAAATTTGTAAATTGCTACACCAATAACAGGTAATTTTTTGTTACTGGTATTACTGCTTGTACTGCTCCCCGTATTTTGCTGAGAATTACTAGTTGATGTAGTATTACTGGAACTGCCACATCCAGTAAGTACTATTGAAATAACAAACATAAGCAAGACAACATAAGTTAATAGTTTCTTCATAAATTATTTCTCCTCCTTTTTTTTGTAATTAAAAAATTTAAAATTAAGAGTCAATTAAGATTTAATGCTTTTTATGATTTTTAAATTTGTCTTCATTCGTAAAAAGTTTTACCACCTTCTTTCACAATAAAATTTCTCTATGGAAGAATCATAAGTAGATTTTAGCGAACGTTATCAATTAACATGATCTTCTTTAAAAATTCTAATTAATCTAATTTATACACTTTCTAAACTTATCACTCTGACATAATAGTTTATTAAAACACTTTTATTATTATTGTTATTTATGCCATTTTATTGTCATATATTTCCTTACGTAAACATTTTAATCAACCCTTTAAAAACTCATTCTTTAAACTTTATTTTTTATTTTAACTAACTCTTATATTATATATTCGACATGAATTCGAAAATTCCTTCTTCGAAAGCGTAATTTATTAAAAATTTTTATAAACTTTTTGTAACCAAAAATTTACTTCCTGC
>JASBVU010000202.1 GCA_029960905.1 Thermoanaerobacterium sp. | reverse complement strand
TATGTCTGTCAATGTTCCTTTTGCTTGCCCTGTAGGCATTGTGTATCTTTGAGTCTGGTATCTCAATGCCGCAGCTAATTCACCATCTGGTCCCCCATACTGTGCAATTAAAAATTTGGCCATCTTAATGTCTGGCTTACATACATTTGCAGGATATTCTAACTTCTTTTCATACACCCACATAGTATCACCTCTTTAATATTGGATTTCCCATGGCCATGGGTCATCTACCCATCTAAATCTGTTGCATTGTGAAGGTGTTTCACCAAAAGACATCAATGGTCCATAAAGCTGTTCATATTGTGTTTTTAAAGATCTTGACTGTTGGCTGTAATAATTGTAATCTCTTAATGCTTTTTGGTCATCAGGGTGTGTATCAAGGTAGAGATTTAAGTCAATACAAGCGAAATCCAATTCCATTATTTTTTTGATAAGAGCCACTTGATTTGCGTCCATCATTAATACCCCCTTGCTTTTTCCTCAATGTAAGGCTTATCTAATTCTGGGAAAATTGTTCCTCGCCTTAAACCTTGTTCAGGAGGATACGAGGATATATACTTTTGCATTGGTATATACGCTTCGGCTAAACCTTTTTGACCAGCGTCATAGCTTTGTATATAAAATCCGTTATACTCATACATATCTAAAACCTCCATTTAATGTTTTCAATATATAATATTCATAAATATATATTTGTGTGATAAAATGCAGATGCAGGTTGTTTTGACGTATTTTGCTTTGTATGGTATATATATTGTATATAAATAGGTTAGGGGAAATGTGACATGAAGAAAAACGAAGAAATAATAGTTAATATAGATGATATAAATTTAGAAGGTTACGGGTTATCATATTTAGATGACAGTATTATTAAAGTAAGAGGTGCCATTAAAGGACAAAAGGTAAAGGTGAAAATAAAGAAGATAAAAGGTGAGGAAATTGAGGCAGATGTTGTAGAGGTACTAGAGAGATCACCGTTGGAACACGATGATGTATGCAGCCATTTTGGAAAGTGTGGAGGTTGTTCACTATTAAACGTAAATTATGAAGATCAATTAAAATTAAAAGAAGATTATGTAAAAAAACTTCTTGGCGAAGCAGGAATAAAAGGTTTTGAGTTTATGGGGATTGTAGGGAGTCCTGATGTTTTTTCGTATAGAAACAAAATGGAGTACACATTTGGAATAGATGACAATGGCATAATGCAATTGGGACTTCACGTAAAAGGGCGGTATTATGACATTATAACGACGGAAGACTGCAGGATTGTTGACAGCGATTTTATTGCATGTTTAAAAAATGTTTTGGATTATGCAAAACAGCACAGCTTGCCACACTATAATATAAAGACGCACGAAGGCTACATGAGAAACTTAGTCATTAGAAAGGCGGCAAATACAGGTGAAATTCTCATAAATATTGTTACAACTTCCCAGATAAAACACGATTTTAGCAATCTTGTAGATGAGCTTAGAAACATAAAATTAAATGGCAAACTTGTCGGCATATTACACACTGTAAATGACAGTTATTCTGATGCGGTTAAATGTGAAAAACTTACAGTTTTGTACGGTAGAGACTATATAATGGAAGAAATACTCGGACTTAAATTCAAGATAAGCGCATTTTCATTTTTTCAGACTAATTCAAAAGGCGCCGAGAGACTCTACAGCGTAGCAAGGGAATTCGCAGGGGATATATCTAATAAAGTTTTATTCGACTTGTATTGTGGTACAGGAACTATAGGAATGATAATGGCACCATTGGCTAAAAAAGTCATAGGAATAGAGCTTGTTGAAGAAGCTGTTGACTCTGCACGAGAAAATGCTAGATTAAACGGGCTTGGCAATATACAGTTTATAGCAGGTGATGTCACACAAAGAATAAGGGAGATAGACGAAAAGCCGGATGTGGTTGTATTAGATCCTCCGAGACCGGGCGTAAATCCGAAAGCTGTAATGGACATCATAAAGTTGAACCCAGAAAAGATAATCTATGTATCATGCAATCCTGTATCACTTGCTAGGGATTTGAAAATGCTGACACAGAGGCAGTACAAAGTAGAAAAGGTAAAATGTGTTGACATGTTTCCTTACACATATCACGTAGAGACGGTGGTTCTGTTGACAAATAAAAAAGTATAGAAAGTTGGAGGGCAGAACATGAACAAAGAAGAACAGCTTATAATGGGTTTGAGAGACTTATACAATAAGATAGTTTTTCTTAATAAGTTTAAGATGGAGGATGCTCTTAAAGGTTACAAATCTTCTGAAGTACATTGTATCGAATATATTGGCAAGAATGTAGAACCAAACGTTACAAAGCTGGCTGAATACTTTTATATGACCAGAAGTGCCATAAGCAAAATAACAAAAAAGTTAATAAATAAAGGTATTATAGAGAGTTATCAGAAACCGGATAATCAAAAGGAAATTTATTTTAGACTTACTGAAAAAGGAAAAGAAATTTATAAAATTCATGAAGAATTGCATAAAGAGTTTCACGAGAGAGATAAAGTCGTATTTGAACAGATAACCGAGGAACAATTAGATATTATGCTTAGCTTTGTGGAAAAATATAATAAACATTTGGATGACGAAATAAAGAAACAATGTAAAAATATAAAATCCTAATAAATTTTATAACGAAGACAAAATCCCCGATAGCCTTACTTTATTTAAAAAAGGCTGTTTTTTTGTTTTGTTGACAAGGAAACAAAAACTTGTTATAATGGTGATGTTTCCAAGGAAACAAAATTACAACCTTTGAGGAGGGGGATTATGTATAAAAAAGATTTTATATTTCTTGTGATAGGCCAGATTATTTCTATATTTGGCAATCAGATATTAAGATATGCACTGCCGCTTTACTTGCTAAATCAGACAGGTTCATCTGTTTTATTTGGTACAATTTTGGCATGTTCTTTTATCCCTATGCTTTTACTGTTTCCGATAGGCGGAATAATTGCTGACCGTGTCAATAAGAGGAGTATTATGGTAATTTTGGATTTTAGCACAGCAATGCTAATTTCTCTATTTTATTTACTGGTAGGGAAAATAGATATAGTTTTACTTATGGCAATTACAATGATTATTTTGTATGGCATACAAGGTGCTTATCAGCCAGCGGTTAAAGCAAGCGTACCTATGCTAGTAGAATCGGAATATATTATGAAAGCAAACTCGGTTGTTGATATGATTAGCTCCGTTGCCAGTATGGTGGGGCCGGTAATCGGAGGCCTTCTATTTTACATTTTAGGATTAGCGCCTATTTTATACGCAAGTATTGGCTGTTTTTTCGCGGCTGCGGTAATGGAGATTTTTATCCACATTCCATTTAAAAAAAAAGAAAACAACCGGGAATATATTTGCTACCGGTCTTGGCGACATTAAAGAAAGTTTCAGCTTTATGTTTAGGGAGCGGCCTGTACTCTGGAAAGTATCCCTAATATTTGCTTCTTCTAATTTATTGTTGATTTCATTGATTATGATTGCGCTTCCAGTTTTAATTACGCGGCATTTGGGTTTTGTCTCGGATACCGCTAACCGATTATACGGCTATTCGCAAGGTGTAGTAGCCACAGGCGCTGTCTTGAGTGGACTACTTGCCGGAGTCTTATCAAAAAACTAAAAGCGAAGGTGAGTCCACTTCTTTTAATTGGTTGTGCTTTATCTATACTCTTAGAAGGCATTGCTCTGCAAGCATTGAGTGCACCAATGGGAATTTACCTTATTTTGCTAATTGGATCTGTACTGCTATTGACGTTGCAAACATTATTTCAAATTCAGATGTCGACATATCTGCAACTTTTAACGCCAAAAGATTTAATAGGAAAAGTTATTTCATGTTTTATGTGTATCGTTATAGGTACGATCCCATTGGGGCAATTCGTCTATGGATTTGTTTTTGAACATATAGGAAATTTCACATATATTCCGTTTTATATAGCAGCACTTATAATGATAGTAATTAGTATCTTTACACGCCGCATTTTCTATGAAATTGAACATCTTGTAGAACAATAAAAAAGTTGTACAGGAAAATTTAACAAATATTGAAATAAGGGTGTAATTCTAATAAAATTAAAGAATTAATTGGATTTTATCAAAAAACGAAGGAGTTAATCTGGTTGTCTCATTAACTTTTCTAGATTATAATTATAGACAATGATATAGGCAAAAATATGAATAATAGCGTCGAATATGTTAAAAGCTGTGGTTGAAAAAGGAGGTTTTTGCAATGTCGAAAGAAGCTGCTAAAACAGGCTCAGAGCCAACCGTTTTATGTGCACTTGAACAGAATTTTCCTATCGAAAAACGTGTTTTAGTTGACGAACTATCATATAAAATACAGCCTGCCGAAATGAGACTTTTTATCAAGCTTTTGAAGCCTTTCATGAATATGATAGCCAGTTCTTCTGAAAAAAAGCGTTGCACC
>JASBVU010000201.1 GCA_029960905.1 Thermoanaerobacterium sp. | reverse complement strand
AACTTTCCTTCCATATCCCCTGATTACCCTTCCAAACTACATCAGATTCATCATTAAAAAACTCTATACCTTCAAATTCCGGGTACTCCTTCAGTATGTCCATATAAACCTTAAGAGAATCAAACATAACCTCGGTTGAAGGGTTATACCGGTCTGGCCATCCCCCTTTACAGTGCACCGAAATAAAGTCTACTCTGGTGCCAAATTTGCCGGTACAATAATTTAAACCCCTAGCACAGTGCTCCAAGAAAGCTCGGTAAATCTTTACAGCTCCTTCCCACTGTTTTACCGCCGGTCCCCCCACTTTTATGTTGGGGTTAACAGAATGTATGGCATCCTCCATGTAATCATAAAGGGCAAAAAACGTCTCAGGGTTTCCCACCCAAAGCGAATGATTGTCAGGTTCATTCCATATCTCAAAATACCATTTCTCTACCTCTTCTTTGCCATAGCGGTCTTGAAGGTGAAGCACAAACTCCCGCAAAACCTTGTTCCACAGATTAAAGTCCTTTGGAACAAACCATTCTTCCTTACCTTTTTGGAGACAACGGGGCATGTATACCGTTTCCACAATCGGTCGGATACCATGCTCCATCAAAATGTCATAGACCTTGTCTACTACTGTCCAATCGAATTTTAAGTTTCCCTCTTCGTCGATTGAAACAACACAATCGCCCCCTCCGGCATACTTTTGGCTACCGGGAGGATCCCCATAATCCATCCCATGGTACAAAAGGTAATAATCGCCCTTCCCATGAGCGGTAAGAATGTTGTGAAGCCTTATGTACTTAAAATGATTATGAAAGGAAGACAGGTACTCGTACATTTTCTTTGTAGGCTCTGTGTAGGTATAATCTACATTGGCATATCCCACTGCACTGAAGAAATGCTTGAATGGTTTCTTCTCCCCTGCAACATCTATTATGATTTCAACAGGCATATCAACTCCTGGTATTTTCATATTTGAGCCTCCTTCCAATTCAGCCCCCCATTTTAGGATAGTTCCTATAGCTTCAAAAAATTATTTCTTTGAGATTTAAAATTCCGTGCCTTTTTAACCACTACCATATACGTTATATACGTTCTTCCAGATTCATTTGGTCTATTTTTTGATAACACCTACGATTTTTTCTAGTATAACCCATTTACAAGAACAGCTTAATTATTTCCAGTTGCTTCTAAAGAGCTTTTTTGATGTTATAAGTGAATAATAAATAGTGGATAAACTTTTTACGTTACAAATTATACAATATTAAAGCTTCTGTTTATTTAGATAAATTTTAATTTCTTTTGTCTGAAATTTAGGTATAAAGAAAACACCTTATTATGCAATTTACATTTATAAACCCATCAGTAAAATACATATCCTTGCATATACCTTCTTTTTCTTTGCTGCGGAACTGTCTTGGCGTAATCACCTCATATTGACGAAGTATATGTGTGAAATGATGTGTGGTTTTAAAACCGGTCAGATGGGCAATATGCTTCAAATTAAAAATTCTAAATTGAAGAATTAGCTTCCACCCCTATCACTAGCAAACATGGATGAATTTTAGTTCTGCAAACTATTCATCACTGATGAGTGTTTGTAACTGCCCGAGGCCATGGGGCCAAAAGTGTATCTAAAGAATCCAGCTTCACCTCATCCTCTTCCGTTTCAATACATATGACAGAGTCGAGATCGTCAGGTCTGTTTTCAGGCAGTCTGAAAGAAACCCTATGCTGTTTGGAAGAAGGTGTATAGCTCTGTATGAAATCAACCCCTTCTCCAGTAGCAAGCACATAAGCCCTCTTAATCCTATTGGCAAGGCAATGAATCCTTATCTCTTTCTTCCAATCGAAAACATGCATGAACAGTTTCCCCGGTTTATGGGTAAACATTACTCCTTCCATCTCATAGGGAAAAACCGGCACCGCCTTTGTGCCATAGATGCTTTCCCCATTTACAGCCATCCATTGGCCAACACGGCGAAGAATATCAACGCTCGGCTTCGGTATTACACCTTTGCCATCAGGACCAACGTTTAAAAGGTAGTTACCACCCCTGCTGTTTATTTTAACCAACAGCTTGATGACTTTCTCCGGTGGCTTCCAATTATTGTCATCCTTTTTGTAGCCCCATGTATCATTAAGCGTAGCAGGTACTTCCCAATCTCCATAATAGGGAAGCGCCGGTATCATGTTATCGCCGGTGGACATGTAATCCCCAAATCCATTTCCGATCCGACTGTTTACCAGGCAGTTCGGTTGAATGCTTTTTACCAGCTCGACAAGTTCTTGGCTGTGTTTCGGTGACATAATCATCGGAGTATCGAACCATATAAGGCCTATCTCACCGTACTGCGTAAGCAGTTCCCGAAGTTGAGGCTTGCATTTCTCTTCCAAGTACTTCTCAAAATTCTTCTCTTCATTCGGTACCGGTCCATAGCCGTATCCATCGGGATGATGCCAATCTTGGGCCTGAGAATAGTAAAAGCCCAGCTTTATGCCCTTCTTCCCGCATGCTTCAGCCAGTTCTTTCATCGGATCCCTTTTAAAAGGAGTAGCATCTACTATATTGTACTTCGAACACTTTGAGTGGTACATGGCGAAACCGTCGTGATGCTTGGCAGTAATCACAATGTACTTCATGCCCGCTTCTTTTGCCAGGTTCACCCATTCTTCTGCGTTGAACTCTGTGGGATTGAATTCCTCTGCAACCTTTTCATACTCCTCTACAGGGATGTTTAGATGCTTCATGATCCATTCACCGAGGTGAGGAGTTTTAATACCTTTCCATTCGCCAGCAAGATGGGAATACAACCCCCAGTGTATAAACATTCCAAATTTTGCTTCTTTCCACCATCTTTGACCGCAATCCTTTGGCATGGAATTTCTCCCCCTATCCCAACAAATTGTTTATTATCTTCAAATAGCTACATATATCATAAAATTATGCAGCTATTTAAAGTCCCTTTCTCTTTTTCTACGAAAAACACAATATCCTATACACCATCTCCACAACACCGCTACAAAGCCTTACTCCCAAGAAAAAACCCGCAATGTTATGAGCGGCTTCCATCTACCTCTACCTTTTATCTCCTCCTGGCACACCTTATCATGCCTCACTGGGTCTTTTGTCCTTACATTCCTTTGTATTTCCTTAAGGAGAGTAAAACCCATCATCATAAGATGGCTTCAGTACTCATAGCCCCCAGGGCGGTAAGATTAGTTTTCGCTCTGCTGTGCGATGCAAAACTTTATAATCCATCTGCCACAAAAGAAGATGTTAGCATAAACTAAAATTATTTTTCAATTTACATTTATGTTAATTATTACCATACAGCCTGACTGATGGTTAGCTTTGCTATGCTCATTTTTAGACCTAAACTGTAAAAAATTTTTCAACTTTTTAAAATTACCTCTTGCTTTTTGCGGTATAATTAATTATACAATATTAAAGCTCCCGTTTATTTAGATAAATTTTAATTTCTTTTGTCTAAAATTTAGTACTAAAGAAAGCATCTTATTACACCTTTTTTGTGAAATTTATATTTACAAACCCATCAGCAAAATAAATATCCTTGCGTATACCTTCCTTCTCTTTGTCGCGAAACTGCCCGGGAGTGATTCCTTCATATTGTCGAAACACACGTGTAAAATGATGTATGGTTTTAAAACCAGTCAGCTCAGCAATATGCTTCAAAGCGAAATCGGAATACATTATAAGTTCTTTTGCCTTCTCTACCCTGTACTTATAAAGGTACTGCATAGGAGTACAATGCATTACCTCTTTGAAGACCTGACAGATGTAACTTGGGTGATACCCTAGTTCTCTGGCCATTTCATCCAGCGTCACTTCGGTGGAATAATGTTTTCGGAAATACTCTATCACTTTATTGCATATCGGATCTTTTTCTCCGTTATATACTTCCCTTGGCTCCTGATATTCGTTGGTTTTAGTTCTCTCCATGCGTCTAATCAGTAACAGTAAAATCTGTTTTAAATACAGTTTGCTAAATTCTTTATAATACAAATCCTTATTAAGCCCCTCAGCCCGTATCCTCTCTAAGAGTAGTCGGATCTCAGGCTGACACCGGGGGAAAATGCCGTTTGTATGTTCTAGCTTTTGCACAATATTCTGTTCTTCAATATAGAATTTTATATCCAGCGTTTTTAAAACGCCATCTTTGAATGCAACCAAACCATGCCTTATACCTGGCTTTATCATAAAAAGAATTTCCTTGGAAATATCCCATCGTTCGTTACCCATTATAAATTCACCATTGCCATCGATAACATAAATCATTTGGTAATAGTTGTGCTCATGCTCAGTCAAGATCCATCCCGGTTGGTAGTCGTACCTGGCAATCCATAAAATTTCCACATCTTTATTATACATTCTATGCCACCTGGTAATCTAAACTGTACAAACTTTCCAGTTTAGACGGCTGGGGTATTTCTTACCGCCTT
>JASBVU010000200.1 GCA_029960905.1 Thermoanaerobacterium sp. | reverse complement strand
CATCTTTCCCATTACTCTCTGATAGCATGAGATTTTCCATCTCTTTTAAAGATACCTTCATCCAGTCAATCCGTCGCAATATATCCATTTCATAGCTTAACTCCCGCCACTTGCCGTTGTCATTTATGATGAAACGCGGAAGGTAGATTTTCCCTTCGAACTTCCTAAACTTGTCACGATACCTTACCTCAATCTTATCTACTTGTGATATAGTGCTGCCATTCTCATCATCGGTGACAACTCTCCCAGCAATATCGCCCAGCCCCTCTCCTTCCAACCCCCGTTTGATATTGTTCAGGATCTCATTGGTATTCGGCCTGAAACAAAATACATAGCTTTCGTCAAGTTCACTAATAGAATTCTTTCTGGCGTACGGTTGGCGCAGAATACGACCTACAAGTTGGGTAATGTTCATTTCGGAATGAGTGTCCGTAAGCACAGTAAGGACATATGCAAAGGAACAATCCCAGCCCTCCTGCAGCGCCTGCTTTGTGATAATATAGCGGATCTGACAATCTCTGCTTAAAAGGTCAATCCCCTCTATATCGTCTTTTTCACTAGATTTGATAGCAATTTCATCTGGGCTGATTCCGCATTCATTAATCAAATATTTTTTCACATCTTCTGCATGGATATAGCCACTGTCAATCTGGTCTTTTCCCGTCCTTTCCACCTGAATTAGGCAGATAGGGCGGATATATTGCCCCGTTTTTGCTTCATACTGCTTTGCAAGCTGTTCCAATCGGTTTCGTTTCTCGACACTTGCCAAAACAACATCCCGCCAATTCACTGTTGCTTTATTAATTATATGGATATCAAGTTTTATCATCTCTTCGCGGTTAAGTTCCTGCCCTGTAATATGGACAATAGGGTTGCTTCCACGCGGAGGGGTTGCTGAAAGCTCCACAACAATACTTGGATTGAAGTTTCTGATTGTCCGCTGGGCATTTTCGCTGTATGCCTTTTGCCCTTCATCGATAATTATTACAGGCCTTAAAATCCTCAAAACATTTCCCAAGGATGTTTTTACTTGGACGAATAATGAGCCTCTTTCACCAAAATAGTCGAGATTTGGGTATTGTCCTAATAATTTTTCATGTGCTTTATAATCATCATCAGCAGGGAAAAAACTGTCAAAACCACCTGCGTCCTGAAAAATCTTGAGTGTTTCTTTATTCTGCCTATTAGCTGATGGTAGCATAAGCAGCATAATGATTAAATTCTCTTCTACATCCTGAGGCGTGAATCTGTCAGTTTTTTCGAGAATAAGGGTTTTACCTCCGCTGGACAGATCAAGCACCTGCCTGTAAGGGTGTTCCCTATTTCGTAAATTATTTAGAGTCTGACAATAAATCTGTTGGGTGGGTACAATCCACAAAACAAGACCTGTTCTATGCTTTAGGTAAATTTTATTGACCAAATCAATTGTATGGGTTGCAAGCAATGTTTTGCCACCACCAGTTGGGACCTTAATGCAAAAGTTCGGCAATGGCTCATTTAATCCATTGCGCTTTGACTGATATGCTACAGGCTGACCCGCTAAATTTTTGATCTCACACTTTTCCCAAGCTTTTTTAGGGAAATCAAATTCAGTAGCCATTTCAGGGTCAATCTGTAGGAACTTTTCGTACTTGTCCTTTGCCTCTGTCAGATTTTCAAGGTAAATTTTAATCTGTTCCAAACATTTTACCTGATATTCTTTTAACTTCATAGCCGTTACTCCTTAAATCTGTAAATTTCAAAAGGCAGTTGACAGTATTCAATATGATATTCCTGCAAAAATTCTGGATCAAGATACTTCATAGGAGCAAATACAAGCCTTTTTTTACCTTTATAATCGCCAAGACTTTTTGCCGTATCAAGATCTAATGCCGTATTCTTCAAGTAATTCAGATCGGGCTTGTAGAATAAATACACCTCATATTCGCTGGTTTCACCAATGAAATTTCGTTCCCTGTCAATCTTAACAGGATCAAATTCATCGCCAGTAGCAGTATAAAAGACATATCTCGCTAGCTCTTCATATTCTGGTAGCTTATCGCCTCTCAGAATATCCTCCATCTCGATAGCCGGGCCTAATTCGAAATAGGAAAAGGTGCCACTCAACCCCTCCCTAAGCCTTCTATCTTTTGAATTTGGAATTCCATTTATTGCTCTCCTTATTCTTTCTGCTGTTATTGAATCAGCATAGTCCTCACATTCAATTAAAATAAACCTCAAGTTTTTATTTTCTTCTTTATTTATCTCTAAAACAGCATGACCAGTAGTCCCACTCCCAGCAAACGAATCAAGGATAATCGCATTAGGATCGTCAGTAACAAATTTAATAAGTCTTTTTATTAAATCTATAGATTTGGGATTTTCAAATACCTTTTTCCCAAAAATCTTTTTCAATTGACTTGAACCATTAGGCTTTAAATCTATCCATAGATTACTTAACAATTTTCTATTCGTTGGTGGTATGTAATGTTCTGGCGTACCATTATCTGACAATCTCAATAAATCTATTTCTTCTCCGTTTTCTTCAACATAGTTTAAATACCACCTATCTATATTCTCTTGCGTTATTGCTAAATTATTTTTGCGCAAATCCTTTACTAAAACATTATAATTTTCAATTGCCTGCATACTTCTTTCTTTACTCCATCTCCACTGACCCTCTGTTGGGGTAATTCCAAAAAGCTCATATCTCATAGAAGGTCTGTCTGTTCCTCTCCAATGATTATTCCAACTACCTTCTTTTTCTTCTTCTAAATCTTCATAAATTTTATTAAATCTCAAATTTGGATCTTTGGTATACATTAAAATTGATTCATAACCGTTTGATAAGGAATCAATTGTTTCAAATTGGGCTTGTACATTTTTGACCCCACGCCTTATAACAATAGTATCTTTATAGTTTTCTTCGCCAAATATTTCATTCATTAAGCACTTTAAATGATGTATTTCATTATGATCAATGCTAACAAATATCACTCCATCAGGACTCAATAGTTCTTTTAAAAGTTTTAGACGAGGCATCATCATACAAAGCCATTTATCATGTCTTGAAAGATCATCTTTATCAACCACTTTGCCAAGCCATTCTTTAATCATTGGAGAATTGACATTATCGTTATAAACCCATTTCTCATTACCAGTATTATATGGTGGGTCAATATAAATACACTTTATTTTCCCAGCGAAATTGGGAAGCAAAGCCTTCAACGCCAAAAGATTATCACCATGGATAATCAAATTGTCATTTAAACTCACTTTGTCTGTCAAGCTCTTCTCTTTCACAGGTATCAATTGATGGTATTTAACAGTCAAATGATGATTTTGCACAAATGTCTTGCCTTTGAAATTAATGGTGGGCATCCTGTAACCCCTCCTTCGAATTAAAATAAGTATAAACTATATTTCTAAGCAATCGGCTTATTGTTACATTATATTTTTTGGCTAATCCCTGAATATACGATAGTTCCACATCTGAAACCTTGATATTTATCATTTTTCCTGTCTTCGATTGGAAGGTATAATCTTCTAAAAGCTGATCAGGATGAAAATTGTAGAGGATGTACATAATCATTTTCGCACGTGTAGAAGCTACCTTATTTTGAATTGCATATTCTTTTAGTATTTTATGCATCTCTGGTGTCAGCAAAGCCCATACCTGATTTGGCTTTCTCACAAAATATACCTCCTCCTTTTCTTTAATCATAACATAACACATGATGAAATTCATCAAGTTTTTTTTAATTTTTTTCAAATTTTGTAGGTAGTAAAACCTGTTTGGAGACTAAACTAATATTACAATAGTGCAAAAATCTTTGAAACTAATGTTTTAGATTAGTCTTTCAGTCTAAAATTGACTTTTATTCTTCTATGTTCAAAAATCTTGATCTGCCTTTAATACCTGAATTTCCTTCCTCTAGTCATGGCCATAAGAGTTATTCTCATCATGCAATGTTTAGAGTTTTTATAGCCTATAAAAGCTATTTAAGAGTGTTAAAAAATAAAGATGATAAAAATGTATTAACAAAAAATAAAACGCCTCTAAAAGCTTTTTAAGGCGCCTGAAAATTATAACCTCTCTATCTTCTCCTTCAATTCCTGCATAGAAGGATTAATGTATATTTGCGTAGTAGTGATTCTTGAATGCCCTGCAAGCGCAGCAACCTCAGTAATAGTGAATCCTTTCTCCAAAGCGTGTTTGCAAAAATAATGCCTTAGCTGATGCGGTCCAATCGGCTCTATTTTAGCCATATAACAATATTCTTTAATTATTCTATAGACTGTAGTTCTGTCTAATTTACCTCTTTCAGAAATAAAAAGATAATCTAAATAAGAATATTTATATTTGTCTCTTTCTTTAAGCCAATTATCAATAGACTCTTTAACTGTTTTATTTAAAGGTATCTTTCTCTGCTTACCGCCTTTGCCATAATAAATAACCAGCTCGTCCTTAGCAATATCATTAAGCCTAATATTG
>JASBVU010000199.1 GCA_029960905.1 Thermoanaerobacterium sp. | reverse complement strand
TCTATCTTACGGTCCGTCAAAATGGTGCCTATATCGTAAAAGCCATCACTGTATCCACCTGCGTAGTAAATATCCATATAGTTTACAATCGCAGATTTAATTGTCCCGTTTGATACAGATACGTATATTGGCTCTTTAATATCACCGTTTCTCAATTCATACACAGGGTAATCATAATCGTAATTGAACGTAAAACTGTAATCTCCACTACTGCCGCTGACACCTGTCAAGTAAACATTTTTCTCATCTATGCCTAACGCCTTTATGAATTCCACCGCTTTATCTAAAGACTCTACTCTACCGAAAGTGAGTTTTGACGATGTAGTGGTTGTATCAAAATACTCTATTAAACCATTTTTATAAATCCTTAACCCTCTTACACCATCAGTGTATATGTACGAACCACTGTTTTCTTTAATCTCCCGCACTACAGATATATTGACAAACACATTTTTAGTAATAGTCCTGTATATTGTATCATTTTCAAAGCCTTTGTTTACATATCTTTTTAATGGAAAGTTTTTTACCGTAAATGTGTTTTCACCGTATACATCGCTTGTGGTAGTAATAGAATAATTTATGGAACTTTGAAATTGCTTGCTTATAAGGCTTAAAAAATAGCTGGGATTTTTAAGATCTATGGCATAGTAGCTGCTGTAATCAGTAAAAATAGCTTGAGGTCTTGCACCTAATTTTATGATTATCTCTTTTATCAAAGCATCTTGCCCTATTTTCGCTAAGAAAGGCGAATCACCCAATTTTAAAGCATCTTTGAGTAAATCCTCTGTTATGCCTTTCCCAAAATAAATATGTACAAAATCACCTTTATGGTTTAAATCACTTTTTGAAAGCTGTGAAAGTGTTGTGTCTTTAATATCTTTTAATATTCTTACAGTATTCGACCATACTGAATTTATATCGTTTGACGACGTTATATCCATAAATGTGCCACTTGACTCTACAATTATGGAAGAAGGCCTCAATATATCGGAAATATCTACGCTTACCGGTGTAGACTTGGTCATAAAAAAGCTTTTCTGAGGAAAAGATGTCCAAAGTGTGTAGCTAAAATAAAGGCTTGTAGAAACAAGCAATATGAGCACAGCAGTCTTAACATGCTCTTTCATAGTCACACCGCTTTATTTAAAAAGCTTATTCCACAAGCCTTCCAGCGTATCAACCGTGATCTGGATAATACCATTGTTGCTTTGTAATACGATATGGCCCTTTACTACCTGTACCTGTCCGTCTTTAACTGCCTTTAAAGTAACATAGTTATCTCCTAAAGCCAATGTTATAAGCTTGGCAAAAAGGCCAGTATCTCCTATAACCCACTTATCATTTAAACTATCGTTTAATATAAGCTCTACGTAAGTATCCGGCTGCCCATTGCCTGATATGACAAAGTATTTGTTGTTTGTAGTGACATCACTTATATCTGATTTGACAGTGATTAAATTATCAGCAAACCCGTACGTCATAAAAAATGTCATAAACATCATGGTGGCAATAACAAGGGCTAAAACCTTTTTCAAAAGTACCACTCCTCATCGTGAAATGACATAAATATATAAATTTTTACACATGATACCTAATATAACCATTATTTTATACTTCGATTATAGAGCATCATTATTACAACAATGTTACACAAATATTAAAATATAGTTACGGTTTGACTAATATTTAAGCTTTACAGTTACGGTAGTGCCGACTCCAAGTTCGCTTTCTATATTTATTTCGCCACCATGGGCAGTGACAATTTCCTTTGCAATTGCAAGTCCAAGTCCAGTCCCTCCAAGCTCTCTGGATCTTCCCTTATCAACTCTGTAAAACCTCTCGAATATCCTTGGAAGATCCTTTTTTGGTATGCCAATCCCGTTGTCAGTGACGACTATATATGCGTGATCGTCAAGGTACTTTGTAAAAACCCTCACATATCCACCCGGATTCGTATATTTTATGGAATTTGACACTATATTTAGAATCACTTGCTCCATCTTGTCTTTATCTATGTTTACATTTCTTTTTTCTTCTCCTGCACAAAATAACAGCTTTTGATTCTTCTTCTGTGCCTCTATCTTTATTTTATACAACACTTCTTCCACAAATTCATTGAGATTTGCCTCACTAAGATTTAACTTCCCATTGGAATCCATCCTTGATAAAAGGAGGAGATCTTTTACAAGCCTTGTCATCCTGTCCACTTCTTTATCTATTATGTACAAAAATCTGTTCCTCATTTCATCGTCAACGCCGTCATTTAGAAGCGTCTCTGTGTAGCTTTTTATAGTAGTAAGAGGCGTCCTCAATTCGTGTGAAACATTTGCCACAAACTCTTTTCTCATATTGTCAAGGTTCTGCTGCTCTGTTATGTCGTGCAGCACAAAGACATTGCCATCTATGTTTTTGTCTACTTTTATAGGGCTTACAAACGACTTTAAAATCTTGCCATTACAGTATATAAGGCTTTCAGTGTTTTTTAGCTGCCCCTCCGCTATCTTCTCTATAGGTTCATCCATAGCTAACTTTTCGCCTATCATTTTTTCTGCAGCATCATTAAAAAGTATGACTCTGTTTAAGTCATTTGTAGCTATGACACCATCTGACATATAGCTTATTATGGCTTCTACTTTGCTTTTTTCATTTTCCATCTCGTTTAGAGTAGTCTTAAGCCTTTTTGACATGAAGTTAAACATGCTGCCTAGTTTACCTATCTCATCGTCAGACCTTATATTTATGTGAACGTCGAAATTTCCTTCCGCCATCTCTTTAGCGTACTTTGTCACTTCTTTTATGGGATCTGTGATGGTTTTTGCCAATATATATCCTAAGATGACGGTTATTATCACCGCAATAAATGTTGCACTTAATAAGATAAAATTTACATCAGACAGCGTATCATATACGCTTTTTAAAGAACCGCTAACATATACGACACCTGATATCTTCCCATCGCTATCAACTACTGGCATAGCAATGCTTCTCAATTTCCCATTTGAATTGTTGTCATTTGTGGTCTCCATACCTTGCTTGCCAGACAATGCTTTTATGACTGCAGGCGTCAACATCTTGCCTTTTTCTCCTGTAGAGCTGGCTAAGATATTGCCGTTTCTGTCAAGTATGTATAAGTATTTTATGTACGCATTAGGTCCTAAATACATGTTTATTATGTTGTCTAAGCTTGATTTGGAATTCATGTTGTCTTTCAATGTGAAGGCAATGCCTGTAGCCTGTGCTTCGATGTAGTTTTCGAAATTCGTCATATGATAATTTTCTAATGATTTGAAAAGGTATACCCATATTATCTCCATCGCCACAAGTATCAAAAGCCCATATATGAGTATTATCTTCCATTGTATGCTTTTATAGTTCACTTTCTTCGCTAAAATAATAACCAACCCCTCTTTTGGTATGTATATACCTTGGGTTTGCTGGATCATCCTCAATTTTTTCCCTAAGTCGCCTTATTGTAACATCCACCGTCCTTACATCTCCAAAGTATTCATAGCCCCAAACTTTTTCTAAAAGCATCTCTCGTGAAAATATAAGTCCTCGGTTGGCTACCAAAAATTTTAACAGATCAAACTCTCTCGATGTAAGCTCTATGGTTTTCCATTTTTTTCTACCTTGTACTTTGACAAATCGATGTTTAAATTATTTACGCTTAAAACATTTGACATAGTTTCACCATTGTTTATGCCGCTTCTTCTTAAATTAGCTTTTACCCTCGCAATAAGCTCTCTCATAGAAAAAGGCTTTGTCACATAATCGTCAGCACCCAGTTCTAACCCTAATACTTTGTCTACTTCCTCTTCTTTTGCCGTAAGCATCAAAATAGGAGTATTCATAGTTTGTCTCAATATTCTAAGAACTGTAAAACCGTCCATTTTTGGAAGCATGACGTCAAGGAGGATAAGGTCAGGATTTTTTTCTTGAGCCATCTTAAGACCTTCCTCCCCGTCGTAAGCTTCTATCGTATTATATCCATTTTTTTCTAAATTGTACTTCAAGATCTCAACAATTGGCTTTTCGTCGTCCACTATCAGGATCCTGCTCAAATGCCATCACCCCTTAACATTGTTGACAAATGTATCAAGCTTTAAGCCTGTCTCTTTGTAAAAGCTTGACTCTATATTCATTCCGCTTCCCAAATCTCTAAGCATCTCTCTTATGGTCTCCATGCCAAATTTATCGCTTATAGCCTTTGTCACTTGAAAAGCTCTTTTATATGCAAGCATCTCATCAAGGGAGTTAAAATTATTTTCTAACTGCTCAAAAGTATATGGTTCCCCGTTGTAACTTAAGTCTTTGCCCCATTCGTATCCATCTTGTCTGTACTCCTCTAAAAGTGCTATACCTTCTGTAAACCACGTTGGATAATTGCCTTTGGCAATATCGTCTACCACAAGATGTGTAAACTCATGCACAACGGGACCTTCGTATTGAAAAACTTTCGTCACATCCTGCCCTGAAGGTATCCAAAGAGC
>JASBVU010000198.1 GCA_029960905.1 Thermoanaerobacterium sp. | reverse complement strand
GAAAAATACACACAGATTTTGAAAAAGGTTTTATAAGAGCTGAAGTTATATCGTATAAAGATTACGTTGAATCAGGTGGAGAAACTCCCGCAAAAGAAAAAGGATTGATGAGGTTAGAAGGAAAAGATTATGTCGTGGAAGATGGCGATATAATAGTATTTAGATTTAACGTATAAAAATCCCATAGATTTATATCTATGGGATTTTTTTCAGCTTTTTATCTTTATCTCATCTATTTCAAGACTACTAATAAATTGTTCATAGTCTAATTCTTTTTCACCTTGAACGACTTCGTCTAAATCAGGTTTTATAATAGGATGTTTTGGAACGAATATCGTACAGCAATCTTCATAAGGCCTTATAGATATATCGTACGTCCCGATTTTCTTAGAAATTTCCACAATTTCGCTCTTATCCATTCCAATAAGTGGTCTGAATACTGGCATATGTGTCACTGCATTTGTACAGTACAAGCTTTCTATAGTTTGGCTGGCAACTTGCCCGAGACTTTCACCTGTTATAAGCGCTTTTGCTCCGTACTTTACAGCAATATTTTCTGCAACTCTCATCATCATTCTTCTCATTATTATAGTAGTCAACTTCGCAGGGCATTTATCATATATGGCAAGCTGAAAATCTGTAAAATTAACTACATGCAGATATATATCTTGTCCGTATTCTGAGAGCTTTTTGCACAAATCAATTACTTTGTCTTTTGCTCTCTCCTGCGTATATGGTGGGCTATGAAAATACACCGCTTCTATCTCTACTCCTCTTTTCATCATCATCCATGCTGCAACAGGGCTATCAATTCCACCCGATAAGAGAACTACAGCTTTTCCATTTGTGCCAAGCGGCATTCCTCCAATTCCATCTACTGTGTCAGAGTACAAATACGCCTTCTCCCTTATTTCCACATTTAAAACCACATCAGGATTGTGCACATCAACATGAACACCATCAATATTTTTAAGTATTTCACTTCCAATCATCCTGCTTAATTCAATGCTTTCATAAGGAAATGATTTATTAGGTCTTCTGGTTTCTACTTTAAAACTTTTATCCGAATGGTTTTTCATAATCTCAATTGCTGAATCGTATATTGCATTAAGATCCAGTTCTACTTTTTTGGCTATTGTTATTCCAACTATTCCAAATACCTTTTTAAGTTTCTCAATAGCCTCTTTTACATTTTTATCAGTTTCAACGTATATTCTCCCATGTGTCTTCTCTACTTTTATCACATCAAAGTTTTTTAAAGCTTCTTTAATATTTCTAACAAGTTTATTCTCAAAAAAAGCTCTATTGTCACCTTTTAAAGCTAACTCACCATACTTTATAAGAATAACTTCCATTTTTACCTCCTTTTGTATCTCCTTAAAAAATTCACTTTCTCCTTTAAAACATCAACTGCATAATCTATTTCTTCATCTGTATTAAATACACTCAATGAAAATCTAATAGCGCCTTCTATGTATTCGCGACTTAGCCCAATAGACTTTAATACATGGCTTTCCGAATTCCTGTGTGAAGAACAAGCAGAACCAGTAGATACATATATCCCCTTTTCTTCCAGCGCATGAAGCAATACTTCTCCTCGGACACCTAAAAAAGATATATTTAATATCTGAGGGGCACCATCATCAATGTCAGGACCGTTTAAGTGAATGTCAGGGATTTCTCTTTTTATCCCATCGTACAATCTTCTCTTTAATGCTTTAAGTTTAATCTCATACTCGCAAAAATTATCTTTTATCAAGCGACATGCTTCTCCAAGTCCTACGATACCAGGCATATTTTCAGTTCCTGACCTTAAATTAGCTTCTTGACCCCCTCCATACAAAATAGGTCTAATTTTAGTTCCTTTTTTTATGTATAATGCGCCTATGCCCTTTGGACCGTGCATTTTATGGCCGCTTATAGACAAAAGGTCTATATTAATATTTTTTAAATCAATATTAATTTTTCCAACTGCCTGTATGCCATCAACATGAAAATAAAATTTATCTTTCTTTTGTTTTAATTCAGCAATTTCATCTAATGGTTCGATAGTTCCTATTTCGTTGTTGACAGCCATTATCGACATCAAAATAGTTCTGTCATTTATTGCACTTTTTAGTTCTTCTAAATCTACATATCCTTGTCTGTCTACATTGATATAAGTTACATCGAAACCTTCTTCTTCAAGCTGTTTCATGACATTCAAAACAGATGGATGTTCAATCTTTGTGGTTATCAAATGATTGCCATATCTCTTCATGCCATGTACAATCCCACGTATAGCCAAATTATTTGATTCAGTTCCACCTGATGTAAAAAATACTTCATGTGCTTCACAGCCCAATAATTCCGCTACATTTTCTCTTGACTCATACAATATCTTTTCCGCATTATATCCTTTACGATGTACCGATGATGGATTGCCATATTCAACTTCCATTACTTCAACCATTTTTTCGACTACTTCTTTTCGAACTTTCGTCGTAGCGCTATTGTCAAGATATACCTCCATACATATCAGTCCTCACATTTTTATGTAATTCAAATATATTATATGTTAATAACGATATATATTTCAACATGAATTTAGGGTCCAATAGATGGACCCTACCTATATTTAAAAAAGCACCTAAGCTTCTTTAAATGATGTTTCACCTGACTCATCTTCACCGTGACCAATGTGAAAATCAACTTCATCAGTATCAAATTGACTGATTCTGTCTTTTATATTTTTATGAAGTGATGAATCACCAAATTTGTTGACAGCTAATTTTGCCTGATTTACGTTGTTATTTATTACGCCTGCGCCGCCGATACAACCTCCAACGCAAGCCATGCCTTCTATAAAATTATTTGGCAATTTACCGGCCTTCATTATTTTCAATGTCTTGTTGCATTCATCAAGTCCATTGCATACTACAGGATTTACTTCAACATCGGCATCTATTTCCTTAACTGCTTCAATTACAGCCTCTAAGACACCCCCCGATCTTGCAAACTTTCTTCCAAAAAGCGTAGCATCGTCCACTTCCACATCTTGCTGTTCTTTCATGTCTATTTTAGCCGCATCTAATACAGCAACCATCTCTTCAAATGTCATGGCAAAATCCGTTATGCCCTTTACGTCATCTCTCAAGACTTCTGATTTTTTAGCAGTACATGGCCCTATAAAAATTGTCACTGCCATAGGGTCGTGTTTTTTAATGTATTTTGATATAGCTGTCATTGGAGATACTGTTGTTGATATATTTTGCGACAGCTCAGGATAGCTTTTCTTTATATGTGCCACAAAGGCAGGACAACATGAACTTGTCATGACTTTTATGTCTTTTATTTTATCGCTGAATTCTTTTGCCTCTTCCATAGCTACAAAAGCTGCACCAAGAGCAACTTCAATCACATCTACAAATCCAAATTCTTTTAAAGCAGATTTTATCTGTCCCACAGTTACATCTTTAAACTGAGATGCTATGGCTGGTGCTACTAATGCATAAACTTTTTTCCCACTTTTTATCGCTCTTATAATGTCAACAATATAAGACTTGTCTGTTATCGCTCCAAATGGGCATGCCAGCGTACAAGCACCACATGAAGTACATTTTTCGTAATTTATGGCAGCTTTCAATTCTTCATCCATAGTTATGGCTTTTGCTGAACAAGATCTAATGCAGGGCCTCAAATTGTCAGAAATTGCATTGTATGGACACGCATCTTTGCATCTGCCACATTCTATGCACTTGTCATAGTCGATGTTTGCCTTTTTGTTGATTATTGTTATAGATCCTTTGGGACATACCTCTGTACACCTATGAGTAATACACCCTCTACATGCTTCGGTAACATGGTACCTTTTAATCGGGCACTCTTCACATGCAATGTCTAAAACTTGAATTATTGGCTCCTCACCAGCCACTGCATGTTTCATAGTACGCTTTAAATTTTTCCCCATTGCAACTTTGGTTCTTTGCTCAATTATAGCTCTTTCTTTATACACACAGCATCTAAATCTCGGTTTTGTTCCCGGTATTATCTCGTAAGGTATTTCGTCGTATTCATCTTCAAGCCTATCTTCAAGCGTCAATTTCGCAACGTTGTAAAGTACCTCGTACTTTAACATCTGAACATCTGTGTTAAATTTAAACAAGGCAATCTATCCTTTCTAAAAATAATTTACTTCTACATTTTTATTTAATCTCTCTAATAAGTTTATAAGCTCTTCCACAATCCTGACCTTTATTCTTAGATCTGCTGGAAAATCAGGATTTTGATGTGCACTATTTACAGCCTGTCCAACTAAGAAATTTACGTCAGTCGCATAATTTAAAATCTTAAACAACCGAGTTGCAGCATCTTTTCTTGAAAATCTCAATAAGTTTGAGTCTTTATTCTCAATATATTCTTTAAAAATTTCAACAGTCTTTCTTAAAGTCAAGACACCTTCTGTCACTAAATCAATTCCATCAATATGTGCATAAGGTGGTATATTAGGAACAA
>JASBVU010000197.1 GCA_029960905.1 Thermoanaerobacterium sp. | reverse complement strand
ATTATAAGTCCTATTACAGTTCCTAAGTTGAACTTAAAAGCTAACAAGAACGATACTTTTATGAAATTTAGGTCGATATTTATCGGGCTGTTCATTCCTATCATCTGTTGGTACGAAAACGCATGAACGTACTTAGCAAGGAAGTCTCCAACAAACCCACCAAAAAGAAGACCTACTAAAAGCAAAAAGCACAATGTACCAATTCCCTTGCTTCTCTTCATCTTCCCACTCCTTCTGTTTATTTTCTCCCAATTCGCTAGTTTTAAAACTTTTCCTTTTAATTATAACATAAATATTTTGTATTTCGACATAATCTAATCTTTTTTTAATATGTTATTTATGGCAAAAAAAATCTCCCTTTCGGGAGATTTGTTAATCATTCACAGGGTAAAGATCCTTCTTGCTATAGGTTGTATGAAGCAAGTGATGAGATTTTTCCCCCAGTGGGCTTATTAAGAATTCTTCGTACAATTTTGTTATCATTGGATTTTTGTGGGACTTTCTAATTGGCAAGTCTTTGTCTGCTTCATATATGGCATTTAACCTGCTTTTCCTTACCAAATCTTTTTCACTTGGATTGTGTATTGGCTGTCCACCACCCATTATGCAACCACCAGGGCATCCCATAACCTCTATGAAGTGATACTCTGCTTCGCCATTTTTTATCTTATCTAATAATTTCTTAGCATTTCCTGTTCCATTGGCTACAGCTATCTTTATTTCTTTTCCGCCTATATTAATCTTTGCTTCTTTTATTCCTTCCAATCCTCTTACTTCTTCGTACTCAAAATTCTCAATATCTTTCCCTTCAACTATATCTGCAACAGTCCTTAAAGCCGCTTCCATAACACCGCCTGTAGCACCGAATATGACACCTGCACCAGATGATTCACCAAGCGGATTGTCATACTCACTGTCAGGCAAGTTGACAAAGTCTATACCCGACTGTTTTATCATGCGAGCAAGCTCTCTCGTCGTCAAAACAGCATCAACATCTTTCATGCCATTTACTATCATTTGAGGTCTGTCTATTTCATACTTTTTAGCAGTGCATGGCATAACAGATACGACGAAAATATCCTTTGGATCTATTCCTTCTTTTTCTGCAAAATAGCTCTTTATTATTGCCCCCATCATCATATGAGGTGATTTGCACGTTGATAGATTGTCTATGAATTCAGGATAATATCTCTCACAATAGTTTATCCATCCAGGGCTGCAGGATGTTATCATAGGAAGCTTGCCACCTTCATTGATCCTCTTTAAAAGTTCATTGCCTTCTTCTATTATGGTTAAATCTGCACCAAAGTCTGTATCAAATACTTTATCGAATCCAAGCCTCTTTAAAGCTGACACCATTTTACCTGTCACTATTGAACCGTAAGGCATTCCAAACTCTTCACCAAGTGCAACTCTCACGGCAGGTGCTGTCTGAACGACAACATACTTCTTCTCATCTAAAAGCGCATCGTAAACCATCTTTGTATGGTCTTTTTCGTAAATAGCTCCAACAGGACATGCCTCTATGCACTGTCCACAGCTAATGCAGGGGGATTCATTTAGACCTCTGCCAAATGACGGTGCAACAATAGTCTTAAATCCTCTGTTGACCATGCCTATGGCAAAAACATTCTGGACATTGTTGCATGTAGCAACACACCTTCTGCACAATACGCATTTATTTGGGTCTCTTACGATGGAAGGTGACGACTCATCTTTTTGATATTTTATATTTTCGCCCATAAATCTTATTTCATCTATGCCAAACTTTCTGCTTAAATCTTGTAATTCACAGTTTCCGCTTCTTACACATGTAAGGCAGCTTCTATCATGTGCAGATAGTATAAGCTCTAAATTAGATCTTCTTGCTTCTCTTACACGAGGCGTGTTTGTGTATATTTCCATGCCGTCGCTTACAGGATAAACACAAGATGCTTGGAGATTCCTAACACCTTTTATCTCAACAACGCATAGCCTGCAAGCACCTATTTCATTTATCT
The DNA here is from genome assembly GCA_029960905.1 of Thermoanaerobacterium sp. Taxonomy (GTDB): domain Bacteria; phylum Bacillota; class Thermoanaerobacteria; order Thermoanaerobacterales; family Thermoanaerobacteraceae; genus Thermoanaerobacterium. The sequence continues at coordinate 2,501 of JASBVU010000197.1, read as the reverse complement.
CTTCAAGATAGCATAATGTTGGAATCTCAATGTTTGCATATTTCGCAGCTTGCAATACTGTATAGTTAGCAGGTACTTCTGCAGGAATTCCATCAATAGTTATTCGAACTTTATCCATGTTTTGCACTCCTTTCATTACTATTTCTTGTATATGGCGTCAAACGGACATTTATCCATACATGTTCCACATTTTATGCATTTATCTTGATCTATCACATGAGGCTGCTTAACTTTTCCTGATATAGCATTTGTAGGACAGTTTTTAGCGCATATACCGCACCCTTTACATTTATCTGGATCAATTCTAAATTTCAAAAGCGCCTGACAAACGCCTGCAGGGCATCTCTTCTCTTTTATGTGTGCCTCATATTCATCTCTAAAATACCTTATAGTCGAAAGAACAGGGTTAGGAGCTGTTTGACCTAATCCACACAAAGAAGACGCCTTTATGGAATTGGCAAGAGTCTCGAGTTTTTCGATATCTCCTTCTTCTCCTTTTCCTGATGTTATCTTATTAAGCAATTCCAACATTCTTCTCGTACCTATGCGACATGGTGAGCATTTGCCACACGACTCATCGACAGTAAATTCCAAGAAGAATTTTGCAATATCAACCATACAATTGTCTTCGTCCATTACGATAAGTCCACCTGAACCCATCATGGAACCAATATTAAGAAGCGAATCATAATCAATAGGTGTATCTAAATGCTCTGCAGGAATACATCCACCAGACGGACCACCTGTCTGAGCTGCTTTAAATTTCTTGCCATTCGGTATTCCTCCACCTATTTCAAATATGATCTCTCTAAGTGTTGTACCCATAGGTATTTCTACCAGACCCGTATTGTTGATCTTTCCACCAAGCGCAAATACCTTTGTACCTTTGGATTTTTCAGTACCTATGCTTGCAAACCACTCTGCACCGTTTAATATAATTGCAGGAATGTTTGCATAAGTTTCAACGTTGTTTATTATTGTAGGCTTTTCCCACACGCCTTTTACAGCAGGGAATGGAGGTCTTGGCCTTGGCTCACCGCGTTTTCCCATGACAGAATTTAAAAGTGCAGTCTCTTCACCGCAGACAAAAGCTCCTGCTCCAAGCCTTATCTCAATATCAAAGTCAAATCCCGTATTAAAAATATTTTTACCTAAAAGTCCGTATTCTCTGGCTTGATCTATGGCAATTTGAAGCCTCTTTACTGCAAGAGGATATTCAGCCCTTACATAAATATAACCATGGTTAGCACCAATTGCATATCCTGCTATAGCCATAGCTTCCAAAACGCTGTGAGGATCTCCCTCTAACACACTTCTGTCCATGAAGGCACCTGGATCTCCCTCGTCAGCATTACAAACAACGTACTTAGGTGTCTCTTTCTGGTTGTAAGCAAATTCCCACTTTATACCTGTAGGGAAGCCTCCACCACCTCTACCTCTTAAGCCTGATTTTTTAATCTCGGCTATAACTTGCTCCGGAGTCATCTCCGTCAATACTTTTGCCAATGCTTTGTATCCATCAAACGCAATTGCCTCTTTTATATCCTCTGGATTTATAAATCCGCAGTTTCTTAAGGCTACTCTCTGCTGTTTCTTGAAAAACGCTGTTTCCTCTAAAGGTTTAATTCCTTCTTCTGTGACGCTTTCACCATAAAGGTATTTTTTAACAACTCTTCCCTTCAAAAGATGTTCTTCTACGATTTCTGGAACATATTCTTCTTTGACACGGCTGTAAAAAACACCTTCAGGATACACGACAACAACTGGACCTAACTCACACAGTCCAAAGCATCCAGTTCTTACAACCTGAACTTCTTTATCTAGACCTTTGTTTGCAATCTCTTCTTCAAAACATTTTGCTATTCTATCTGAATTTGACGATGTACAACCAGTACCACCGCAAACCATGACATGTGATCTATATAACATCTACAGCCCTCCTTTATTCAACACTACTAATAGTCCATTCTTTAATCGGATGTCCATTAATGACGTGTTCAGCAACTATCTGTCTTGCCTTGTTTTCATCAACTTTTATATATGTGACTTTTTCCTGACCCGGAATAAATACATCTACCATAGGTTCGTACTTGCACATGCCAATACAACCTGTTTCGGCTACGACGACATCCGTAATATTTCTCTTGCCAAGCTCATCTAATATTGCCATCATCACTGGCCTTGCACCAGCAGCTATGCCACAAGTAGCCATGCCAACAGTAATCCTTATGCCGTTTCTATCTTTGCGAAGATTTACCTTTTCCAATGTCTCTTTTCTTATCTTTTCCAATTCCTCAATAGATTTCATATTTACACCTCCATGACACAATTTATGTTTTCTTCAAGGTACTCAATTAACCACTGCAATACAGAAGGCTCTGTAATTTTTACACCACTTAGCAGTTTTTTAACATCCAACGTATTAAAAGAAAATTTTTTCTCATCTGATACGATCTCTAACAATATGTCAGCATCACTATCAGAAACTATAAGCGAAATTA
>JASBVU010000196.1 GCA_029960905.1 Thermoanaerobacterium sp. | reverse complement strand
TAACCCTAAGGGATGGGATGATTCTGCAAATGCTCCGTATGCTGGATTTAGGGGAGCTGACCAGTTAATAATATATGACATCAGCTACGGTAGCAATACCGGTACAAATCAATGGGGTTTTGAAGTGACGGTTAATGGTGAAGGGAAAATTGTAAAAGTAGGCGGAAACTCCAATGATATTCCTGAAGACGGTTTTGTACTTTCAGGTCATGGTATAAAAGCCGATTGGTTGAAAAAGAATGCATTGATAGGAGCAACTGTGAATGTTGATACAGATAAGAAGGAAGTATTAATACTAGTTACCCCTGAATCCCATATAGAAAGAAGCAAATTAGGGATCAAAGCGGAAGAGAGTAGATTTATTAATTCAAAAGACAACTTCCTTGATATCAGATATAAAGAGATAGAACAGTATATAAATAACGCCAAGAACTATGTGGAAGATGCTGAAATGAAGCTGGTAGAAAAGGATTATGTAGAAATGTTAAAAATTCTGGATAAAGCGGAAGCCGAAATCTCTAAAGCTCATTTTTCAAATTATGAATCACGAAAAGTGGAGACAAGGGCTGTATGGATAAGACCTAAAGAGACTAATGCTGAGCAGGTGGCGAAACGCTTGGATGAACTGCAAGCGATGAATATAAATACCATTTATCTTGAAACATGGTGGGATGGTTATACAATATACCCGACCGAGAATACCATAACTGAGCAGAATCCGATGTATGGAGGTTTTGATGTATTAAAATGCTATATTGAGGAAGCACATAAGCGTGGAATGGAGTTGCATGCATGGGTGGAAACCTTCTTGGTTGGTGTTGGTACCAGCGGGGCAAACGATGGAGGACCTGTAAAAGCCAAGAAGCCTGAATGGCTTTTGATATCCAGAGAAGGAGACAATTTTGAATATGTTGGAGGGTATAATGCAAAGTTCTACTTTGCAAACCCCGCGCTTCCTGAAGTAAGAGATTTTATCATGGATATATATCTGGAGATTGTTAAGAAATATGATATAGATGGACTTCAGCTTGACTATATACGTTACCCCGATGCGAAAGACGGATCCAATGATTTTGGATATGACGAGTATACACGAAGCCTTTTCCAGAAAGAGTATGGTGTTGACCCAATTACGGTTATGCCGGGACATGAACTGTGGACAGAATGGTGCAAATTTAGGGCAAACTTTATAAACACATTTGTCTACAGAGTTTTTAATGAAATAAAAGCGATCAAACCAAAAGTGGAAATTTCTGCAGATGTATGGCCTGATTATGTTAAAGGACCAACATTAAAAATGCAAGAAGCTAAAGACTGGGTAACAAAAGGGTATATAGACACTATAATACCTATGTCCTATACTCTTGACTCCAAAGCCACAGCGGCAGATACGAGGAATACTAACGAGTTTGCTGACAAAAAAGCGTTTGTCACAGTGGGATTAAGTACTCAGATAGGCTTGAGCCATGAGGAATTGGTGGGACAGGTTTTCGCTGCAAACAGCAATATGGCAGAAGGCACCGCGCTTTTTGAGTTTGAATCACTTGTGCGTAATAGATATGGTGACAAGCTTCTTATGGGCATTTTCAGCAATAAAGCAGTATCCCCATCAAGGAATCCTGTTAATTCAATCAAGATAATGCTGGAAGATGTAGCACGGAAAATATCTGAAATATATGTGCCTTATGACGGTATGGATGAAGCTAAAGCCTCCGAGTATTTAAGCGAAATTGAATTAATATTGGATAGTAGCATATTTAATGGAAAAGGCAAAATCGACCGGAAGGACCTTGAAAAAATAAAAACTAAGATTGAAAAGCTTCTCAAAAAGGTAAACACCGATATGTCAATTAACATAAAGGTAGCAGACAGGATTAAATATGACCTGGGCCTGTGTATTAACATACTTGAGAAGTGTGCTGCCAGAGAGGTTTTTATTGAAGAACATAAGGTAGAAAAGCTGATAGTGGAGTGCCCAATAAGCAAAGTCGGAGATGCTGCTGAGGTGAGAGTAAAAGCCGTATTTGCAGAAGGGGAAAATGTAATCATGTACCTGGATCCTTCTCACTATAAAGTGAGGTCGAGCAATCCTAATGTCTTGCAGGTGGATGGAACAGTTATACGGGCAATAGGTGCTGGAAAAGCAAATATAATTGTTACCGTTTCTAATGAGTTTTTATTCAAAATAAATAGTAGTAAAACCGTCGTATTGCCACTGCTCATAGAGTGATTGATATTTCCCTCCTGTGTAAAAGCAGGAGGGAAAAATGAAATTTATGAAATGATTTTAAACATCAAAATTGCAATATTAAATGTAACACTTTTTAAGAAAATATATAATATAGATCCGGGTTTTTACTTTTATAATTGGTACAAATATTACATTGTCGTCAAAGAAAGGGTAGAGATTTACGAGTGTAAGCAAGAAAATATTGCACGACCTTGGCAACGTACCTAAATCGGATTAACCACCTAATTTTAGGGAATTAGACTTAATGTTTTCCCATCTCATAGAATTCTCAATATTCCTTTATCAAAGTTCATTTAATGCTGGTGACGAGGGATAAATTTTTCAAGAATCCCTATTGACAATGAGCCTATCGGGATGTGATTCACCAGCCAAAAACCTGCCTGGATTGCTCACCGATAGCCTTTCTTATAAGCTCGGCTATTGGATTTTGGGGCTGGCGCCTGCCAAGGCTATCACATCCTGTCTCTCTTTGTCAACAGTACTTAGAAAATTTATCCCAAACTTTACAGTTAACAACTATACTTTTACAATCAACAGTTTTAACTCCTCTGCTAGAACTTCTGAATAAGAGTCCATAGGTGACAAGTACTCTATTATAGTATATCATTGCTAAGCACAATTGTGTAAAGTAGTTAGGAAGCTAAAAAAGGATTAAATCCCTTTGAGTATTTAAAATTTTTATTTGAGAAGCTGCCTAATATTGATATTCAGGATAAAACTGCATTAGACGAACTTTTACCGGGGTCAGCTACCTTGCCAAACGGTTGCAAGGTAAAATAAACAGAATAATCTTCACCTCTGTGCAAAGTGAAGATTATTTTACGCTTACAGTTTATGGCTAACTCGGAAATCATTAGGCAAAAGGTTTTGGCTTGACTTAACAATCTTATCGAGCCTATTGGAAGTCTTGGATACCTTGAAGAAATAGCCTTAAAAATGGAGCTTATTCAGAGCAAAGAACTTCCGGAGCTTCTGAAAAACAAGAAAGTTCACGTCTTCGCAGGTGACCATGGTATTGTTGCTCAGGGTGTTTCAGCGTACCCCAAGGAAGTTACTTATTAAATGGTTTTCAATTTTTAAAGGGTGAAGCTGTGGTTAATGTTTTCGCCAGACATGCTGGAGCAGAGGTTTTTGTTGTAGATGCAGGTGTTGATTATGATTTTGAAGATTCCCCCTGTTTAATTAAGGCCCAAATGGGCTACTGAACCAGAGATTTTTCAATCGGGTCGGCAATGAGCATGGAAGAAGCGTGAATGTGCATCGATTACGGGAGGGAAATCGCTCGTTAAGTTATAAATGAAGGTGCTGATTTGTTGGTAATTGGAGATATGGGAATAGGTAACACAACAACAGCCACAGCTATTGCTGTTGGTTTTGGGTATGATATACTTTATATCGTCACACCGATTGGGAGTATTGCTTTGCAGAACAAGAGAAACGCAATCCTTAAGGCTATACAGATAAACAGGCCAAATAAAACAGATGCGCTTGATGTTTTGTCAAAAGTTGGTGGTTACTGCATAGGGGAAATGGCCGGTTTCATACTGGAAGCGGCAAATTCGAATATCCCTGTTGTTGTAGACGGCTTCCCAACAACTTGTGTGCTTTTGATAGCATATAATATGGATAAAGATGTTTTGCGTCTTTGCTGGCCACAATCTTCTGTTAAAGGTCATAGAGTAATCTTTAATTCGCTTGGTTTAAGGCCAATACTGGACCTAGACATGAGGCTTGGCGAAGGGAGGGGAGCTGTTTTGGCCATGAATATCCTTGAAGCTGCCATAAAGGTGATTTGTGAGATGGCGACATTTGATTCGGCAGGCATTTCAAATGGGAATGAGCGAATTTGATACTTTTGAAGAACCAGTAAAAATTTACGATGTTATACAGAAAATAAAAGACAAATACGATGTTATACTTGTTGATTGTATGACGACATGGCAGGGAATATATTCCATTACAGTTTGGACCCTGATGAAGAAATAGAAAAGTTGTTGGCGTCAATTTCAGGCAAAGAGATAATAGTGACAAATGAGGTTGGTTTTGGTCTGATACCTGCTGATAAAACAGCGAGGCTATACACCGAAAAGCTCGGCTTGTTGAACTTAAAATTAGTGCACAAAGCCTAGAAGGTTTATTTGGTTGTCTCCATTATACCCAGTTAGAATCAAATGAGTTAGGTGGTTATTTTGTTTAAACAGTTGAAGGGTCAGCGTCACATATAATCGACTTTTGCAAAGAAACCACCTCCTCTTCAGTTAATTCCCTCCATTCTCCAGGTTTTA
>JASBVU010000195.1 GCA_029960905.1 Thermoanaerobacterium sp. | reverse complement strand
CAGCATCAATTGTATCTCCTACTTTACCTGATATTTTACCTTTAGCCAAAGCATCAGCCGCATATCATGTTAAATAACCAACATCTATTGGATTCCACAAATACATCCATTGACATACACCGCTTTTAATATATGCAGCCATTTCACTTGGCAATCCAAGACCAGTCAACTGTACCTTCCCTTTGAGTCCTTTGTCTGTAAGAACTTTTGCTGCTGCTGCAATACCTACTGTTGTTGGGGATATAATCCCTTTTAAATTAGGATAAGCTTGTAATAATCCTTGCGTTTCAGATACACTTTTATCACGAAGATCGTCACCATAAGCAATTTTAACAAGTTGAATATTTTTATATTCTGGCTTTTCTAATTCTTTCTTCATCCAGCTAATCCATGTATTTTGATTTGTTGCTTGTGAAGTAGCGCTTAGAATAGCAATTTGGCCTTTTCCTCCAATCATCGTAGCAATTGCCTGTACCAAAGTACGACCGATCATTTCTGGATCCGCTTGGTTGACATGAACCATACGGCTTTGAGCATTTGTAGCAGAGTCAAACGAAAGAACCTTTATACCAGCATCCATAGCTTTTTGTAAAGCAGGTTGCAATGCATCAGGATCATTAGCAGCAATTGCTATCGCATCAACTTTTTGTGCTGTAAGCTGTTGAATTATCTGAATCTGAGCATCAGCTGTCGGTTGTGCTGGTTCTTGAACTATCGCTTCATCACCAATCTCTTTCAAAGCATTTTTAAAACCTTCTATTTCCTTTTCGTTATACGGGTTTCCCGTACTCTTTACAACAATAGCAATTCTCTTTTTGGCGTTATTACTTTGATTACTAACATTAGAACTATTTTTTGAATTATTATTTGTAGAATTTGTTCCTGAACTACAAGCAGCTAAAGTTAATGTAACTAAAAGCAGAGACAAAATTAAAGTTAACATTTTTTTAAATTTTTTCATAGACATTCATCCTTTCTATAGTTTTGTTTAAAAATAATTTATATACTAACAGCATTCGCTGTTGTATAGACATCATATAATAAATATTTTAAAAATTTTTTCTACTTTTATTTTGATTTATATTTGCGATCATTACCGAAAATATCAATAAAGCTCCTACAACTATAAGCATTGTTGTTGATGGTATATTAATTAATCCAAGTCCATAATGTAATAATCCAATTATGAAAATTGATATTATAGGTCCAATAATTCCACCTTTTCCACCCGCGGTACTAACACCTCCAAAAACAGCCATCGTAATAACATCCATTTCATATCCAAGTGCTACATCTGGTCTTGTACTGCCCATTATAGAAGTAAGAAATATTGATGTGACTGAGGCCATTAAACCCGTGAGTATAAAAATTATTAGTTTAATTTTATCTACCTTTATGCCAGAATATCTACTAGCAGTAATATTATTTCCCATTGCATAAACATATCTACCAAAAGTTGTCTTATGCAATATTAATCCATAAATTATAGCTACAATTACAAATGCAATTAGCATATATGGAATTCCCACAACAGAACCCCATCCAAAGTATTTGTACCATGAAGGAAAATTTCCTACAGCTTGGTCTTTTAATATTGCATAACATAAACCGCGATATAATGTCATAGTAGTAAATGTGACAATAATTGAAGATAAATTGAATTTAACAATAAGTAAACCATTTATTAAACCACAAACAACACCAACAGCAAGTGAAATCAATATAGCTACCGCCATCGGTAATCCAGCTTTATATAAAACACCCATAATAACAGAAGATAAAGCAACGGTAGATCCAACTGAAATATCTATCTCACCCAAAATTAGTATAAAAACCATAGGAAATACTATAAAAGTTTCTGCTAAAAATGTAGTCGTCGCATTAAGTAATTGGCCAGCATTTAAATAATATGGGGAAATGACAGAATTAATAATATTTACAATTATAAATATTACAACTAACATCCATTCCCAACTCATAAATAAATTCTTAATACTAATCTTATTGCTGCTAATCTCTTTATCATTCGCCATCATTGATTAATGCCCTCCTTTTTAAATTATTGTATTTAGCTCTCTTTGTTACAAAAACGTTAATTAAAATTCCAATTAGTATAACAAAACCTTGTATGGCTTGTTCCCAGAAAGACGACACTTTTATTAAAGGTAATCCATTGTTCAATGTTCCTATTAATAATGATCCTAAAATAACCCCAATAATTTTCCCACTACCACCAGCAATGCTTACACCTCCAAGAACACATGAAGCTATTACAGTAAGTTCATATCCAGTAGCAGTATCACCTTGAGCAGAAGCAAATTTTGAAACCCACAGTACACCACCAAGTCCAGCTAAAATACCCATAATGGTATATACCATCATTTGAACATTATCAATTTTAATACCAGTTATTATTGCCGAATCAGGATTACTTCCTATAGCATAAATTTGCCTTCCTGATCTTGTATAGTTAATAAAATAACAGAAAAATAAATAAATAATTATAGCTATAAAAACCAAGTTATTAATTCCTAAAATTGAACCAGTCGCTATATTTTTAAAACTTGTTGGCATTTGGTCAGCACTAACCCAACTGCCACCACTTATTATATATGTTAATCCTCTATACACATTCATCATACCCAAAGAGGCAATTATAGGTAAAATCTTTGCCTTGGCAACTAGTAATCCAACTATAAATCCGCAAACCATACCAATTATAGCACCAATTAAAATTGCAACAATTGGAGATAGATTTTGATACTTACTTACAACCAAAGCTGATGTCATACCAGATAATGCTAGTGTTGCACCAATCGAAAGATCGATGCCCCTAGTTATCAGAACTAACATCATTCCTACTGCTAATATACTTAATATAGCTGTGTTAGTAATTAAATCTTTGATATTCACTATTGTCAGAAATCTAGGATTAATTACCTGAAAGATTACACATAATAAAATTAAAAATATCACTAATCCTAACTCTTTAAAATTGTAAAAATTGAATTTTAATTTATCATCTTTAGAATTTTTTTTAAGCATAAACATTTTCCTTTCTTTTAGGTATTGATAATTTTTTTCTAATCAACACTTATTTTTCTATCATGCATAGCCGCATCTAGAATGATCTCTTGTGTAGCATCTTTTCTGCTTAAAACAGCTGTTACTTTACCTTCATGCATAACAACTATATTGTCACTCATTCCAAGTATCTCCGGCATTTCAGACGAAACCATAATAAGCCCATACCCTTGACAAGCTAAATCACTCATCATTTCGTGAATCGCGGCTTTTGCACCAACATCAATGCCTTTTGTTGGCTCGTCAATAATTAATACTTTTAAATTTGCACTTAGCAATTTTGCAACAACTACCTTTTGTTGATTACCTCCAGATAGTGTACTAGCAAGACTAAAAATGCTACTAGCTTTTACACTCACCTTTCTTGCCATATCATCTGCTACTTTTATTTCCTTAGATTTATTAATCCACATACCATCATTTATTTTTTCAAGTGTCGCTAATGTTATATTCATACCAATACTCCATTGAAGAATTAACCCTTGTTTTTGACGATCTTCAGGAAGATAACCAATGCCAAGCTCCATTGCTTCCCATGGATTGTTTATTTTTACTTCTTTTCCTTCTAAATAGATTTTTCCTTTATCAATTGGCAAAATTCCGAATATGGCTTGGCAAACTTCGCTTCTCCCAGCACCAACAAGACCTGCTAATCCAAGAATCTCTCCTTTATGAAGCGTAAAAGAAACATTATCGAAATATCCCATTTTGCCAAGACCTTCGACGCGCAGAAGTTCATCACCAATTATTGTTTCTTTTTTAGGAAATAGTTGTGATATTTTGCGACCAACCATAGCCGCTATTAAATCATTTTCTGATATTTCGTTGACTCCCCATGTACCAATATATTTACCATCTCTAAACACAGTAACTCTCTCCGCTAGCCTATACAAGTCTTCCATTCTATGTGTAATAAAAATCACAGAAACACCATTATTTTTTAATTGTTCCGTTATTCTATACAATTCTTCACATTCTCTATTAGTAAGAGAAGCCGTTGGTTCATCCATAATTATTATTTTTGCATTTGTTGAAATTGCTTTAGCAATTTCAACGATTTGTTGCTGAGCCACAGTAAGCTCTCCCATTAAAGTTTTGGAATCAAAATTAGCTCCTAATTCTTTTAATAATTTGTTTGCTTCCTCATGCATTTCCTTCCATAAAATTCTGTTGAAACCATTCGATATTTTTTCATGACCCATAAATATATTTTCAGTCACACTTAGATCAGGATAACATGTGACTTGCTGATAAATAGCTGCAATCCCCAGTTTTTGAGCATCTCTCGGACTTCTTAATATAACTTTTTGTCCATTTACATAAATTTCACCATCATCGGGAAAATACACTCCAGTTATAATTTTAATAAATGTAGACTTTCCTGCACCATTTTCCCCCATTAGAGCATGAACCTCGCCTTTTTTTAGCTGGAAATGCACTCCATCTAATGCTTTAA
>JASBVU010000194.1 GCA_029960905.1 Thermoanaerobacterium sp. | reverse complement strand
CACCTGCTTCCATAGCTGAAATAGGAAGCTTTTCGTTGAACTTTAGGTGTGGGCCATGTGCTTCATCTACCATCAGTATAGCTCCGTAGTCATGGACTATTTCAGCAATTTTTACAATATCTGCAGAAACACCGTAGTAAGTCGGATTTATAATTAAAACAGCCTTTGCATCAGGATTGTTTCTTAATGCTTCCTCTACAGTTTCAGGAGTCACATTAAGAGCAACGCCTACATTTTTATCAACTTCAGGTTGCATGTAAATAGGGATAGCACCACTTAAAATAATACCTGATGTAACAGATTTGTGAATGTTTCTTGGAACAATTATTTTTTCATTTTCTCCCATAACGCTTAGGATCATAGCCTGAATAGCTCCCGATGTCCCATGGATGCAAAAAAATGTAGCATCAGCACCAAAAGCATCGGCAGCTAATTCCTGAGCTTTCTTAATGGGACCGGTAGGCTTGTGAAGGCTGTCAACTTGTTCAAACACAGTAACATCCATCGATAATACATTTTTTCCTACAAAATCAAAAAACTTTTTAGCCATTCCATTGCCTTTTTTATGACCTGGGACATGAAATGGTATGGTGTTGTTGTTGACATACTCCATTAATGCGTCGAATAATGGAGTCTCAAAATGATTTAGCTTTTCCAACTTGATAAACACCCTCTTTCATAAGTTTGGCTCCCAGAATAAAAGCCTGAACCTCGTTGCAATCGGTTCGGGCCTTTGCAGAGCGAAAATACACTTTATTATGTTTTCAATTTATTATAAGATATATTTTTTTAGATTTCAATATAAAATTTTTCTTTTTTTAAGTTTTTTGTTATATAATATGCAGATTTGATGAAGATGATATAAGTGGATGATAAACAAACTTAATTGTAAAGTTGTTATTAAATGTTCGGGTTTTATAAGTTAAAATACTTATTGATTTAAGATGTATTATATATTATAATATTACAAAGTTCGTAATTTAGGCTATATGGGGGAGATATTTTGTGAGTGATGTAAAAAGAATATATGTAGAAAAGAAGTCACAATACAATATTGAAGCAAAAAAACTTTTTGATGATCTTAAAAACAATCTCAACATTTCTGGACTTGAAAGCGTAAGGATAATAAATAGGTACGACGTTTTAGGACTATCAGAAGATATTTTTTACAAGGCTGTTAAAACAATCTTTTCAGAGCCAAATCTTGATGATGTATACATTGAAGATTTGCCATACAGAAAAGGCGATAGAGTGTTTGCTATAGAATTTTTACCAGGACAGTATGATCAAAGGGCTGATTCAGCCGAACAATGTATCCAAATATTAACGAATGGCTTTAAACCAAAAGTTTTTTGTGGAAAAGTTATAGTTTTAAGTGGTAGATTGACGGATGAAGAATTTGATAAAATAAAAAGCTATTGCATTAATCCTGTAGATTCAAGGGAAGCTTCATTAGAGAAAAAAGAAACTATTGATTTAGAAGTTAATTGTCCTAATGATGTGGAAATTCTTGATGGCTTCATTAAATCTGACGATATTTCCTTAGAAAAAATCTATGAAAAGCTAAATTTGGCAATGAGCTTGGAAGATTTTAAATTCTGCCATTCGTATTTTAAAGATGTAGAGAAGAGAAACCCAACAATAACGGAGATAAGAGTTATTGATACCTATTGGTCTGATCACTGCCGCCACACCACATTTCTTACAAACATAAATGATGTGAAAATTTATGATGGAAAATACAACAAACCTATCTTAAAAGCCTTCCATGAATACAAAAATTCCAGAGAATTTGTCTATGGTGAAAGCCAAAAACCAATGTGCCTTATGGATATAGCTACAATTGGGATGAAAGAATTGAGAAAAAGAGGACTGCTAAACGATTTAGATGAATCCGATGAAAACAATGCATGTAGTATCGTAGTTGATGCGGATGTAAATGGTAAAAACGAGAAATGGCTTATAATGTTTAAAAATGAAACACATAACCATCCTACAGAAATAGAACCTTATGGTGGTGCGGCGACTTGCCTTGGAGGAGCGATTAGAGATCCTTTATCAGGACGTGCCTATGTGTATCAAGCGATGCGTGTTACAGGTTCTGGAGATCCAAGAACGCCAGTTGAGATGACTATAAAAGGTAAATTGCCGCAGAGGAAGATTACTAAGGAGGCGGCCCATGGCTACAGTTCATACGGGAATCAAATAGGACTTTCTACAGGACAAGTTTCTGAGATTTACGATGAAGGATATGTAGCCAAACGAATGGAAATAGGTGCGGTAATCGGCGCAGTTCCACAAAAAAATGTTTTTAGGGGAAAGCCAACAGCAGGCGATGTAGTGATTTTGTTGGGTGGAAGAACAGGAAGAGACGGTTGTGGTGGTGCCACAGGTTCTTCAAAAGAACACACACAAGAATCCATTTATACAAGCAGTGCAGAAGTACAAAAGGGTAATCCTATAACAGAAAGAAAAATTCAAAGATTTTTTAGAAACCCTGATGTTTTAAAAATGATAAAAAAGTGCAATGATTTTGGAGCAGGTGGTGTATCTGTTGCAATTGGGGAATTAAGCGATGGACTTTTAATTGACCTTGATGCCATACCAAAGAAATATGAGGGTTTAGATGGAACAGAGCTCGCTATATCTGAATCGCAAGAAAGAATGGCTGTATTAGTTGCGCCGGAAGATGCTGAAAAGTTTATAGAACTCGCAAAAGAAGAAAATTTAGAAGCTACCAAAGTTGCAAAAGTGACAAATGATATGAGAATAAAAATGGTTTGGCATGGAAAAGTCATCGTGGATATAAGCAGAGAATTTTTAAATACAAATGGAATTCCTCAATTTATAGACGTTGTCGTAGACAGCGTTAGTTCTGAAAGTTATTTTGAACGTTTAAGATCGATTCAATCACCAACAAATATCAAAGAATTATGGTTTAGAAATCTTGAGGACTTGAATGTATGTAGTCAAAAAGGATTGACTGAGATGTTTGATTCGACAATCGGTGCTTCAACTGTTTTGATGCCATTTGGCGGTTTGTATCAGATGACACCTTCAGAAGGGATGGCCTCAAAAATACCCGTTTTAGAAGGAGATACGGATACGGCAACATTGATGACATTTGGATACAATCCTAAACTGTCGAAATGGAGCCCTTTCCATGGTGCTGTTTATGCCATAATTGAAGCGGTATCTAAAATTGTTGCAATGGGTGGTGATTATAAAAAGATTAGGCTATCACTCCAGGAGTATTTTGAAAAATTAGGTAAGGACCCTAAAAGATGGGGCAAACCATTTAGCTCACTGTTAGGTGCTATATACGCACAGAAAGCTTTAGGTATTCCTGCAATTGGCGGCAAAGACAGTATGTCTGGTACTTTTATGAATATGGACGTACCTCCTACATTGGTGGCATTTGCTGTTGCAACTGCCGATGCAAATAAAGTAATATCTTCGGAATTTAAGAAAAGTGGTGATAAAGTAATACTTATTAATGCGGAAAGAGATGAGCAAGATTTACCAAATTTTGAAAAGTTAAAAATAAATTTTGAGAGAGTTTATGAATTAATGAATAAGGATTTGATATTAGCAGCATCTTCGGTAAAATACGGTGGAATTGCTGAATGCATCACTAAGATGGCTTTTGGTAATATGGTGGGTTTTCAATTAGAGGCGAAGGTAAATGATGTGGATTTCTTTGTTTCTGAATACGGTTCTTTAATAATTGAGGTAGATGGGGATTTTAATGTTGAAAAATATTTAAAAGGAATTGATTATAAAATTTTAGGCAGGACGATTTATGAGCCATATATAATTTTAGAAAATGTAAAAATCCATCTTGATGAAGCAAAAAAACATTGGGAGAAACCACTTGAAAAAATTTTCCCTACGGTTGTGGAAGAAAACATTAGCCAAATACCTGATATTAGGTACGACAAAAACAATTCACTTAAGGCAAGTTTGAAAATTGTAAAGCCAAGAGTTCTAATACCAGTCTTTCCTGGTACGAATTGCGAATATGACAGCAAAAAAGCTTTTGAAAGAGCTGGTGCTTTGGTTGAAACGCATGTTTTTAAGAATTTAACTGCATTTGATATAGATGCGTCTATTGATGAGCTTGTTAAACTCATTAAAAATTCTCAAATAATCATGTTGCCAGGTGGATTCAGTGCTGGTGACGAGCCAGATGGATCTGGAAAGTTCATTGCAACAGTATTTAGAAATCCAAAAGTCAA
Source organism: Thermoanaerobacterium sp. (assembly GCA_029960905.1). Lineage (GTDB taxonomy): Bacteria > Bacillota > Thermoanaerobacteria > Thermoanaerobacterales > Thermoanaerobacteraceae > Thermoanaerobacterium. The sequence continues at coordinate 328 of JASBVU010000194.1, read as the reverse complement.
AGATGCAGTTATGGAATTTTTAAAATATCGCGATGGCTTGATGCTGGGTATATGCAATGGATTCCAAGCACTTATAAAACTTGGTTTACTTCCTTATGGAGAGATTCATGACATTGATATAAGTGATCCGACATTGACATTTAATACGATCGGTAGACATGTATCATGCTATGTCAGGACAAAGATAACGTCAAATCTTTCACCATGGTTTAACAATGTCAAATGCGGAGATACTCATGTAATTGCCGTATCACATGGTGAAGGAAGGTTTATCGCAAATGAGGATGTTTTAAATACATTAAAAAAGAATGGGCAAATTGCCACACAG
>JASBVU010000193.1 GCA_029960905.1 Thermoanaerobacterium sp. | reverse complement strand
TCAAAATCATATATAGTCATTTATACTTTCTCACCACTCTTTCTCAAAAAGACAACATTTAGTATTATTATCCAACCCCCATCAATTGCTATATAAGCAATTTTTTGTACTTTTGTTATGTGGTTAATAATGTACAATTGACCCGCTTCCAGCAAAATTCACTTTGGGACGACTGGAGGGAAATAAAAATGCTCGGAAGTATGTCACTTATAGAGTAGGTCTTTTTTTATGATATATTAACTTAAAAGCAAAAGCAACTCTATTTTTGTACTGCTCTCAGACTTAATAAAATCAAAGTACAGCGTGAACTTGTGGCTGGTGGAATTTATAGGGAAAGGTATTCCTATAAGTTGGTATTTTTATTGAAATATTTTATCTATTAAAAAGTTATGGACTTTCAGGAATTACAATCCAACCAATTATGTACGCTAAAATTCCACTCCCCCATACTATTGCTGCAAAAGCCCAAATTAACCTCACAATTGTAGGGTCTACATTAAAATATTCTGCTATTCCTCCGCAAACTCCACCTAACATCCTATTTTCTTTTGAACGATAAAGCCTTTTTTGCATATTTTACACTCCTTAATTTTATATTTCATTATTAAAAGCTACATCTATATTATATCAGAATTTTAGAATTTTTTAATAAAATTAAAGGATAGAATTAAAAATTTCTATCCTATCCTTTAATTTTAAATATAACTTTTTTAACTTAAAACTTTCTTAGCCATATATTTTTAAATTTTAAATTTAAAATTAACTAATTGCATTTTTAACTACATCTATAAACCGCTTTGCTCGTTCGAGATCAATAGGGTTCCAAAGAACTTCATCTTTTTTTATACTTGTTCCTACAATTACACCGTCACTGATTTTCAAAATTTCTTTTACGTTCTCAATACTCACTCCACTACTTACAATAATATTTTGATCAGGAAAATGTTCTTTCAAACTGGAGACTGTTTCTAATTTAGGTGGCAATCCTGCCCGTGGTCCTGGTATCAAAATAACTTCTGGATTTATCATTAATACTATACTATCTACAATTTCTTCAATTGTTCGTGTATCAAGAGTTGTTGCAGCATGAGGAGTAACATTACAGAATATTGGTAAATCCATGGCCTCAATTTTTCTTCTATATCTCATTATTTCCCCAGGATCAAGATACTGAAATCCAAAAGTACCTGCAAATACTCCTGACACATACATTCTAACAAAATTAGCTTCTAAAGTTTTACCTAGTGCAAGAGTTGCTTTGGGGTCCATCAATACTCCTACTCCAAAAGGCAATTTTATTTCTCGCGTAACAGAGTAAGCTACTCTAGAATATAAGGATACAATTTCGGGGCCTACCTGGTGTTCATATGGTCTATCACCTTCATTTGCAAAAAGAATAGCATCAAAACCAGCAATTTTTAATTTTTCAGCTTCTTCTAATGCCTTATCTTCTATTATTGAAGGAGTGTATTTGTTATTATAATATGGTGTTCCAATAAGTGGTAACAAATGTACCATTCCAATTATAGGTTTTTCTTTGTTAAAAATTTCTTGTATCTTTTTCACACTTTATCCTCCTATCTCTTATTATTTGCTTTTATTCAAAAACATACACTTTATAATATTTTAAAATAAGCTGCTATTATCCCTATTATGAATATCCAAAGTATCAAAGAAACCACCGATTTATTTTTCTTTAATAAATACCACAAAATAAAAACCGTCATAAGGCTTAACAAATTAGGTACTATTTTGTCTAACAATTGTTGTACTTCGATAGTTGTTTGTTGGATTTTAAAAACTAATGGAGTCTTAATATTTACCATTGCAGCAACCAATGCCCCTAAAACAGTAAGACCTAGCACATTCATACCCTCTGTAATTTTCTGCATTACATTAGTTCCTGTTATTTTATTTAAAGCATTTTTTCCCCATTTATATCCTTGAAAATACATAAAATAACCTACACCTACGACGTATGTGGTAAACAGAATAAAAAATAATATTGGTCCAAAAACATTACCTTTTGCTGCAATATCTACTGTTACAGCCAAAAATACCGTTTTTACCAAACCTTGTGTTATAGTATCTCCAATTCCAGCAAAAGGTCCCATTAAACCTGTTTTTAAACTGTTGATAGTTTCATCTGTTATATCTGTATTCCCATTTGCTCTTTCTTCTTCTAATGCTGCTATCATTCCAGGTATCATTGAACCAAAATTTGCTTCTGTATTAAAAAATGTTAGGTGTCGTTTTAGTGCTTGTGAAATTTCTTCTTTTGTATGGTATAATTTTGATACTATTGGTATCATTGAATGTACAAAGCCTAGTGCTTGAAAACGTTCAAAATTATAACAACTTTGCGCAAACATATGCCAGCAGAAAAAACTTTTTAACAAATCAGTTTTTGATAACTTTTTATTATTATCCATTTTCTGTCCCTCCTTGTTTATAAACATATAAAACGTGTAATATTGCAATACTTGCCGCTATAATTGTTACAGCAATCAAATCTAATTTCAAATATGCTACTAAGATAAATCCAATAAACATAAAAGGTAACAACGTATTCCTACCTATATATTTAAGTAAAATGGCAAGCCCTAAAGCAGGTAATAAAGTTCCAACTACTTTTAAACCTGTGATAAGAAATTGCGGAAGAACATTCATTAAATTTTTAAGATAATCGGCTCCAAGATATACTGCTAAAAAAGTAGGAACAAAATAGCCTAAAAAAGGAATAATTTGAGAAGCTACTATATTCATCAAAATAATCCCTTTTGTATTACCATCTTCTGCATATTTATCCGCCTGATGTACCCAAATAGAATTTAAAGTCATTTTTCCTGTTCTAACTAGGAGACCTAAAAAGCCTAGTGTAACTGCGAAAGTAACTCCCATTTCAGGTGGTGCTTTTGCTAACATCGTTAATGCTACAGCGAGATAACCTGCCAATGCTAAATCAGCTGGTAATGCTCCCCCTGCAACTATATATCCAATATACGCCATTTGAATTGCAGCTCCTACTTTTACACCATAAGTCACATCTCCTAAAATTGCCCCTACTATTAATCCGCCCATTAATGGAGCAGCCATATAAAGTGACCAGCTTAATGTTAAAGAAAGCAATCCACCTGATAACCATGTTATTAATCCAATTAAAATAGCTTTAATTAACATTACCATTTACTCCTTTCTATTTATTATTTTTTTGTATAAATCTATCTCACGAATATCTATGGGTTTATCAGAAGGAACAGCTTGGTAATATACTTTCACCCCCTCTTCTACAAGTTCTTTTAATATTTCTAACTCTTCAGGACTAATAGAAACATTTCTGTATAATACTTTTCTACCCGGTTTTGCTCCCATCCCCCCTATATTAAGTTCTTTAAATTTTATAACTTTATCATAAATAAATTTTGCAACCTGAGGAGTTTTAATGAGAATCATTGTATGTTCATCCTTTATTTCTGTCTGATTCACATTTTGAAACATTACTGCAGAAAAAATCTCCAATTTAATTCCTGGAGGAGAAACCATATAAAGAACTTTTTTTAAAAAATCATCTTTATAGACATCATCATCAACAATAATGATTTTACTTATATCTAAATGCTTAACCCAAGCAGTTACCACTTGTCCATGTATTAACCTATCATCAATCCTCACAAAAATCATAATTTATCTCATCTCCTTACACAATGCGGAATATCTGTTTATTTCATCTCTCTAATTTAAACTCATATATCAAATCCTTAATACTTGCATGACCTATTTCCATACAATGTTTTTTCAGTTCCTCCAATGGCATACTTCTATTAGTCAATGCTTCTAGTAACATAGGCAAATTTACTCCTGTAATACACTCTACTTTTGAATTCATTAAAACTTTTAAATTCAGAGCCATTGCATTTGAAGGACTGCCTCCATACAAATCCACAAATACTAACACTCCTTCTCCCTCATCCAATTCTTTTATAGCTTTCAAACTATTCTCACGCAAATATTCAATATTGTCTCCATAAAAAAGTCCTAGTGACATTACATTCTGTTGCTTCCCAACTATCAGTTCAGCACTATTCAAAAGTTCTTTTCCTAAAGCTCCGTGGGCTACAATTAATATTCCAACCATCAGATCATCCTTTCTTTGTTATTAGTCGATTATTATATTAAATTTTCCTTTCTAAATAAAAGCAAATCTCATGCCAGTTATCTATGTTCAACCTTAAAAAGTAAAAAGGGCGATACTACTGGTTTTACAGAGTATCGCTAGCAAAAAATACATATGTGTTTTGTATTAGTTTACATGTGCCATCATTTAACTAAAAGTGTGTTAAAATGTGTGCTAATTATTTCAACTACATATGCTAGCTCTGAATCGGGAATATTTATTCCAAAAACTTCTTCTACTACTTCAAAATGCTTTTTAATAACCAAAAAAAGCTTATGATGAGTTTTCTTTAAAAAATCCAAATCTTCATAAGGTAAACTTTGGTCTTGTATCACTCTTTCAATCATGCAAGAACAATGAAATAAAAACTTTACCAAAATTTCATCATCATAATTTCCATTGATGT
>JASBVU010000192.1 GCA_029960905.1 Thermoanaerobacterium sp. | reverse complement strand
TTTTATCATACTTACAGCAGCGCTGACCACCATGAATGGCGCTATGTACGGAGTAACGCAAGTTATGTATTCTTTAGGAAAGGGAAGATTTGCACCGACTTTTTTAAGCAAGCTAAGCAAAAGAGATGTGCCTATATACGCCCTCTTAATAAGCAGCTTCGGACTTCTTGTTGCTGTAGTGCTTTCATACATTCTTCCTAAAGATGTTTACGAATATATAACAAGTGCTACAGGTTTCATCCAATTTTTCAACTGGATCATCATCTTGTACACTTTCATCAGATATAGGCCGATGCTTAAAAAAAAGAACCCGGATTACTTCGAATGTCAAAAGCACGGGTTTCCTTTAAGGCCATGGTTTACGATAATTTTACTAACAGCCGTCCTCCTATCGACACTAATCGTCCCAAAACAGGCAATAGGTTTTTTCGGCGGACTTATACTGCTTATTGCCATATTTACCTTTTACTTAATAGCAAAAAAGCTGAATTTATTTGATAAATGGTAAAAATATCGGGAAACCCGATACTTTTACCATTACTTTTTAAATATGAATAAAAGTCCAAACGCTATTAGGATAGCCGGCCAAAAAATCTTTAAATCAAACCATGGTATAAATATCCTAATGAGAAGAAATAGACCTAAAGCACTTAAAATCCATCCAAATATTTCACTGCTTTTCCTTCCTGAAGAAACTTTTGGCCTTTCAGGTTCTTTGTCGACATTGACATTTCCAACATTATAATCATTGTCTTTTGGCTGATATGGATTTTCTGGAACAACGATCCATGCAATTATATAAAGTAAAACACCAGAACCTCCTACTAAAGCAATCAAAGCCCATATAAGCCTTACTATAGTTACATCTATATCAAAATATTCTGCTATGCCCCCACATACGCCTCCTAAAATGACCTGATTTCTTGAGCGGTACAATCTCTTATCCATATTGAGACCTCCTTCAATATCTTAAATCAATTTACTTTATTTCCAATATAACTAAAAACATCGCACCCCCTCTTTGCTGCATTTAGCGATTTATCAATCATTGCTTAATTAGATATAAACACTTACTATAAATTATACTCAATACAAAGTCTTTTTGGAAGCAAAATTTTGCAAATCGTCATAAATCACAAAGGATATATAATGGCGTATTATAAAATATAATATTTGGGGAGGTATGATTATGGATAACAAATGGTATTTTGATATTGCACCTGGTGCTGTAGACGATTTAAGAGAACACGTTTCTCAGATTACGACGCTTATACCTTTTTGGTACGGTGTTAAGCCAGACGGAACATTGGCAGATATGTCATCGCAAGACGTTAAAAATATAGCATCGCAAAATAATTTGCCTATCTTTCCTATTGTGCACAACTACTCTGATCCAAAGAAATCACAGCTTATACATGACTTAATATCAAATGCATCTTTAAGAAACAGGTTAGTAAACAGCATAGTAAACACGGCATTATTAAACAACTACCCGGGAATAAATATCGATTTTGAATTTGTACCGCCAGAAGACAGAAACAATTTTAACACATTTATGGAAGAACTTTATAATTCTCTTAAAAATGCTAATAAAATTGTCACTATTTCATTGCCAGCAGAAACAGAAGACAACCCAAGGCATCCTTTCTCAGGTGCATTTCAATACACTGTCTTAAGCCAATTTACAGATGAAGCATACGTATTGGCATACGATGAACATTTCTCAAATCCCGGTCCGATTGCATCAATAGGATTTGTCCGCAGCGTATTAGATTATGCCACAATATCTATTGAGCCGAAAAAAATTTGGCTTGGCATGGCGGTGTACGGATACGACTGGGCAGAAGGTTCAAACTACCCGAGGACGTTATCTTACTTTGAAGCCATAGAGACAGCCAAAAATCTCGGTGCTAAAATTGAATATGACGAAACTGCACAAGAATCCACATACACTTATACAGTAGACTCCGTAAAGCACACAGTTTGGTTTGAAGATGCCAGAAGTTTTCAGGCAAAACTGCCATTAGTCGCTCAATACGGCATATCAGGCATAGCAGTGTGGAGGCTTGGTCAAGAAGATCCTAACGTTTGGAACATTTTAAGCAGAATTTGATGCATTTTCGGGAACTTTTTCACGCATCAAACGTCTAATAAGTTGATATAGAGTACTAAAAATAAAGAGGAGGTTTATCGATGAAAAGGCTCTTTACTATTTTAATTGCTGCTTTGTTTATCCTGGCAACAGTTATTCCTTCCACTGCGCTTGCCCAGACAAATAGCAAAATTGAGCTTAAACAGGCTATCGAAATTGCTAAAGAAAAGTTAAATCTTCCGACAGATGGGTACAGCTTTAACTCCAACTACTATGAAAGCGATGGCAATAAAACATGGTATTTAACATGGACATCCAGTACAAATGGCAGCATCACCGTAAACGTAGATGCTGATACTGGAGAGATAACAGGGTACAGCTTTTATAAGCCTGACAACAGTCCAACTAGCGTCATACCTAAATACTCAAGAGATGACGCAAAAAAAGTGGCAGTTAATTTTTTAAACAAGGTTATCCCAGAAAAGTTTAAAGAAACACAAGAACAGGAAAGTGACGATTATCTTGGACTAAGCCCAAAAATCGCATACAGTAACTCATACTCTTTCAATTTTGCACAAGTGGTAAATGGAATCACATTCCAAGGAAATCACATAGCTATAGAAGTAAACAAAAATACTTTAGAAGTTCAATCTTACTACTTGACGTGGAATGACAATTACAACTTCCCCGATCCTAAATTAGCCATTTCAAAAGAAAAGGCCATTGAAATATACAAAAACAACAATAGCCTTAGACTAGAGTACAATGTAGTTTATAAAGATGTTTACGGAAACAATGACCCAAAACCGCAAGCAATATTAGTTTACGCACTTGTAAACAATCAACCTATTGATGCCATAAGTGGTACAATCTTGCCACAAAATTATTACGGCCCTTTAATCGGTGGTACAGGTGGAATGGCTTTAAAATCAGCTAATTCGCAACCAGTCCTGTCGCCCCAAGAACAAAAAGCCGTAGACGATGTCTCAAAATACATCTCAAAGGACAAAGCCATCCAAATGGCAAAAGAAAAACTCCCCTTTACAATAGGGCCTCAGTACAACCTCACATCCTCCAATCTTTATAAAAATAGCTCAAATTCTGACAGTGCAATTTGGGATTTTGGTTGGACTTACTCTGATGGAAGCAATTACAATTATGTATCGGCTTCAGTAGATGCCACAACAGGTGAACTAATGACATTTACAAGAAGTGACAGCAGTGAAAATAACATTCAAGGGAAAACGCCGAAGTACACGAAAGAACAGCTAAAAAACATAGCTGAAGAATACTTAAGCAAAGTACAGCCGGATAAATTCAAGCAAATGGAATATCAAGACGTTCCAACATCTCCTTACGATAAGTCGCCGTATATGTCATTTAATTACGTATATATGGCAAATGGCATACAATGTCCTTTTGATTCCATATATATAGGTGTCAATAAGTATACTGGCGACATAGTATCATACAGTTATAGCTGGACAGATCTAAATTTGCCAGACAGCAAAAACATAATAAGCCTTGATAATGCATACGATACTTTGTTTAAAAATAGCGACTTACAGCTTACCTATATCATCTACTACGCACCAGACAAAGTATATGATACGCCTCCACGCGATATAAAACTTGTATATCAAGTTAAAAACTTCAATGGATTGATAGACGCTAAGACAGGGGCTTATGTCGATTTCTCAGGAAACCCAATCGAAAAGGATAAAAGCACCCAATTTACAGATATAGCCGGAAATTGGGCAGAGAAAGACATATTACTTCTATCACAATTCGGCATAGCAGACGGAAAAGATGGCAAATACATGCCAAATGACTATATACTGCAAAAAGATTTTATAAAGATGCTGGTAAAATCTCTGCAGCCAAACAGCATAATAATACCTCTTAGCTCAAACGATGATGAAAATTACGATAATTACTACAACGTAGCAATTAACAATAAAATAATTACAGAAAGTGAGAAAAAACCTGATTCTAAAGTAACTCGACAAGAGGCAGCAAAATTTATCGTTAGAAGCCTTGGATTAAAATATGTTGCCGACATAAATGGCATCTACACATTAGATTTCTTAAAAGATGCCAATAGCGTAGACAATTCTTTAAAAGGATACGTGGCAATTGCCTATGGACTTAATTTAATGAAAGGCAATAATGGGTACTTTAATCCAAACGGCGATCTCACAAGAGCTGAAACAGCATCAATATTAGTTAGATATTTAAGAATAGAAAAATAACCATAAAGGGCGCTTACAAAAAGCGCCCTTTATACTTCATAAGTCTCATGGCATTTAACGTCACAATAAAGACACTTGCTTCATGTATAAACATCCCAGACGCCAGAAATACCTCACCATAAATTACACCTAATAGAAGTGCTAAGACTACGAATACAGAAAAATATATATTTTGTTTTATATTTCTTAATGCAGCCCTGCTTAAACCTACGGCAAAAGCTAACTTCCTGAGATTGTCGTCCGT
>JASBVU010000191.1 GCA_029960905.1 Thermoanaerobacterium sp. | reverse complement strand
CAACATATCTTTCGTTTACCGTAGTTACACCAGATTCCAATGCTGCCAATGCAGTTACCATCTTAAATGTTGAGCCTGGAGGTGCTGCACCTTGTGTGGCGTAATTGAATATGGGGCTTGGATCGATGGTAGCATTCCTCGATTTGAACAATTCATTTACAATGCTGCTGGGTGGGTTGCCTGAAGCAAAGATATTTGGATCATAACCAGGTACGCTGGCAAGAGCTAAAATCTCACCTGTATTTATGTCTGTAACGACTACTGCACCGATATTTGCCGGCAGGTATTCGCCATGTGGACCTCTTTTTGTTTGCCTTATGTTTTCCATGGTCCTCTGTAATGATTCTTCTGCAACCTGCTGCAATTTTTCATCTATCGTAAGATACACAGTGTCTCCTGGTTTAGGACTTACCTCGTCCAATTTTTTTATCAATCTGCCGTAATTGTCTACTTCTACTTGCTGTTTTCCGTCAGTTCCTCTTAAATACTTCTCTAAATAGCTTTCAAGTCCATAATGTCCAACAAGATCTGTTATCTGATAACCTTTTTGACTGTACTTTTTCCACTCTTCTGCAGTCATGCGGCCAATGTATCCTAACGTCTGCGACAGCAGTGTCTTAAATGGGTATAGCCTTATTGGCTTGACTTCTATTATCACTCCTGGCAAATCCAAGTGATTTTCCTCAATCTCTGCAACTGTCTGCTGGTTGGCATCGGTGGCTATCTCTACAGGTTTATACTGCGTATATCCTTGTTCCAACATTAATTGCTGAACAGCCATTATGCCGCGAATATCCTGTGGAGGTAGTTCTTTTGATATTTTGAATTTATTTATCAATAGTTGCCACGCTTCACTGGCTGTAGCACTTGAAGGAATGTTGTTGTTTTTCTTCCACTGTAATTCCCTCTGTTTCAATATTGATTGCGATACATTGCTTTCATCTGGATTTTGAAAATTGAAATAAGGATTGTTGTTGCTATCTAAAAATATAGGCAAATCGTCCTTATACTTTACGCCGTTTTTGTTTAGGATGTTTAACAATTTTAATATGACATCATTTAGATTGACGCCTTTAGCATCGCTTCTTAGAAGCTCTACAGAATAGCTGGGCCTATTTGTAGCAAGCTTTACTCCGTTTCTGTCTACTATATCTCCTCGAGGTGCGGTAATGATTATGGATCTTATTGCATTGCCTAATGATTGCTCTTTATAATAATCACCTTTTATAAGCTGCAAATACACTAATCTACCAATAAGGGTAATGAGCATCAAAGCTATTACCCATCCTAATACATTGAACCTTTTCTTCAAACCTTCATTCAATTTGACCACCTAAACTTTAAAAAAAAATTTTTTTGATTTAATAAAACTGTTAAACCGAACTATATACCTGTATATGAAAATAGTTATTAGGGAATTGTAAACCGATTGAACTATTACTACATTTAACAAATAAGGTGGATTTAAATCATATTTCATGAGGAGCATGGAAAAAATCATTATGAGATTGTAGAGAATCGTTCCCAAAAATACAAATACAAATGCTACAAACGTACTTTCCTTAAATACATTTTTGCTTAATACCCCTGTCAAATATGCCACAATAAGAAGCGAAATTGTCACAAATCCGATAGCATTGTTGAAAAGTACATCTACTAAAATTCCACCAAAAAGGCTTAAAGTGATGCTTTCACCAGTGCCATTTAAGAGGGAAAAGGAAATAACTAAAATTAATAAGGCGTCAGGTTTAACGCCTAATATAGCAATGTATTTCATCAATGTAGTTTGAAGAACTATTGCAAATATAATTAAAAGGTATTTATAAATGCTCCTCATTTTAACCTCCGTAAACCTACCAAATGTCCTAATCAGTTTCCAGTCATCTTCATGTTTGTCACAACCTGCACAAATTCCAATCTTTCAAAATCAGCCTCCGGCTTTATAACTGCCTGCTTTAAAAGGGAACCTTCATCTTTTTCTACTTTTTCCACCCGGCCGATTATAAGCCCCCTCGGGAACATGCTCATATCTGATGTGGTTATTACATCACCTTTCTCTATTTTAGAATCAATCGGTATATATATCATGTTGAGATTGCCATTGGAATCTCCTCGTACGATGCCATTATCCCTTGTCCTTACGTCTAAAGCACTTACCGAACTGTCTACATCAATTATAGATAAAACTTTTGACCAATTATTGCCAACATCTGTAACTATGCCAACCAAATTGCCCTTCTCATCCAAAACCGCCATTTTAGGCTTTATTCCATTGTCAGAACCAACATCAATATTGAATGTATTAAACCAGTTTCCGGGATTTTTGCTTATTATATTAGCAGGTTTTGTCGTTATATTCGTATTGTTATCTTTGAAGTTAAGCATGTCCCTCAATCTGTTGTTTTCGTTTATATACTCCTGCAGCATGATGTCATTTTTGCTTAATTTAACTACTTCCTTTTCTAATTCTGCATTTTTGGCTCTAAGGGTTCCAATCTCTTTTATTGAAGAAAAAAAGTTGGAAATATTATTACCTATTGAATAAAACACCTTTTCTACAGGAGATAAAACACCGCCTATAGCTGATTCAATAGGTGTCACATTGCGTCCGCCGCCATAAGTGTATGCCATGGCGGATATAAGTGCCACGGCTATTACTATAACAAATATAAATTGCTTATTTTTGAGAAATCGTGGCACTTTACCACTCCTCTCAGTTTAACTTGCTGGTAGGTGTTAAAACCCTTTTAAACAAAGAACTTTCTTCTAAGATCTTGCCTGTTCCCAATGCAACACAGTCCAGTGGTTGATCAGCAATTTGGATGGGCATACCTGTCTCCTGCCTTATAAGCCTATCGATACCGCTTAAGAGAGCACCGCCGCCTGTAAGCATTATGCCTCTATCCATTATATCCGCTGCCAACTCTGGTGGAGTTTTTTCAAGTGTCAATTTAATTGCATCTAAAATGCTGGAAACCGGATCTTTTAATGCTTCTAAAATTTCTGTCGACGTAATTTTCAAAGTTTTTGGAAGCCCTGATACCAAATCTCTTCCCCTTATATCCATTGATTCCTCTTTTGCCTTTGGAAAAGCTGAACCGATTTGAATTTTCACTTCCTCTGCCGTTCTCTCACCTATCATCAAATTATACTCTCTCTTAATGTAGTTTATTATAGCTTCATCCATTTCATCTCCGCCAACCCGTAAGGATTTGCTTGTGACAATTCCACCTAAAGATATAATAGCCACATCAGTAGTACCACCACCTATATCCACAACCATGCTTCCTGTAGGCTCCTCTACAGGTAAACCAGCACCAATAGCCGCTGCCATCGGTTCTTCCACGGTATGCGCTTCTTTTGCACCTGCCTGCAATGATGCTTCTATTACAGCTCTCTTTTCCACTTCTGTGACTCCTGACGGAATTCCAACTATCACTCTCGGTCTAAACAATCCCTTTCTCGGATTCACTTTGCCAATAAAATGATCCAGCATCATCTTTGTTATGTCAAAATCGGCGATTACGCCATCTCTCATTGGTCTTATAGCTACAATATTTCCTGGTGTCCTTCCAACCATTTTTTTAGCTTCTTCACCTACAGCCAAAACCGTATGTGTGTCATTTTTTATAGCCACCACAGATGGCTCTCTTAACACAATGCCCTTTCCTTGAACATAAACAAGCGTTGTTGCAGTTCCAAGATCAATACCTATATCCCTAGAAAATCCTTTCATCCTTTTTATAACTCCTTCCTTATTTATCAAAATCATAATAGCCTTTTTCTTTTAAACTTATACCTATTCCATCACCAATAATAATATGATCCAAGACTTTTATTCCAATTAAATTACCGCCTTTATAAATCCTATCTGATACTTCAACGTCTTCTCTACTGGGAGTGGGATCACCGCTTGGATGATTGTGAACCATGATTATAGAAGATGCTGACCTTTCGATAGCAGCTTTAAATACTTCTCGCGGATGAACTATAGAAGTATTTAAACTCCCTATTGAAACAGTGTCAACAGCAATTACCTTATTTTTCACATTCAGCAAAACTACTTTAAAATGCTCTTTATTTAAGTATCTCATTTCATCCATAAGCAAGCTTATCACATCGTCAGGTTTTTTTATGATATAGCCATCACTGTAGCCTGTAAGAGCCATTCTGCGGCCAAGCTCAATTGCAGCCTTGATTTTTGCTGCCTTTGCCAATCCTATACCTTTGATCTCCGAAAGCCTTTCTACACCTGTATCTAACAGGTATTTAAGTCCATGGCCTTCGCTTAAAAGCCTTTGTGACAGCATTATAGCACTTTCATCTTTATTTCCCGTCCCTATAATTATAGCCATTAGTTCGGCATTTGACAATACAGACGGTCCGTATTTTATAAGTCTTTCTCTTGGCCTATCATCTTCAGGTAAATCTTTAATCGTTATGCGAGATTCCTCTCCCATATATTAACCCCCTAAAGCAAATGTACGTTAAATTCCTTCGATAAGATGTCATACAATTTCGATATAGGAAGTCCTACGACATTATAGTAGTCGCCATTTATCCTTTCTACAATAAGCGAACCATAGCCT
>JASBVU010000190.1 GCA_029960905.1 Thermoanaerobacterium sp. | reverse complement strand
TAAGTTGGCATCCGAGCCACCCTTTCAACCATCATCTTATACTATCAATCTAGAAAAGTTTTCTCTATCAACACAATATGTAAGTGCATCGTCCATAGAAATCAAATTCTTCTTCAACAGCTGCGATATCCACATGTCCATTGTCACCATTCCAAATTTATTCCCTGTTTGCACCATCGATTGTATTTGAAATGACTTCCCTTCTCTTATTAGATTTCTTATTGCAGGTGTAGCTATCATAACTTCTACAGCGACGACTCGCCCTGAATTATCTATTTTAGGCAGCAATTGCTGCGATATAATCCCTTCTAAGACATTTGAAAGCTGTACTTTTATCTGCTGTTGCTGATGCGGCGGAAAAACATCTATAATCCTGTCGATAGTCTTTGCCGAACCTATGGTATGTAAAGTGGATAATACAAGATGCCCCGTCTCAGCCGCTGTTATAGCTATCTGTATTGTTTCAAGATCTCTCATCTCTCCAACAAGTATAACATCAGGGTCTTCTCTTAGTGCAGCTCTTAATGCACTAGCGTATGACAGAGCATCATGTCCAATTTCTCTATGATTTACTATGCTTTTTTTATGCTTGTGTAAATATTCAATAGGGTCTTCAAGGGTCAATATATGGCAATTACGTTCTTCATTAATTAAATCGATCATAGATGCCAGGGTCGTAGATTTCCCGCTGCCTGTAGGCCCTGTCACAATTATAAGACCTCGAGTTTTAAGCGAAAGTTCTTTAATCACTTCCGGTAGTCCCAATTCATCAATTGTAGGAATTCTCAAAGCGACAGATCTTATGGCAAGGCTATATGTGCCCCTTTGCTTATAAGCATTTATCCTAAATCTCCCAAGACCTTTTACTGAATACGATAGGTCAATGTCACCTACCTCTTCAAGTTTTTTTAGCTCATCACTTGAAAGCAAGTCTTTTGCTATTTCTTCAGTATCCTGCGGCGTTAATTGAGGTAAATCCAGTTTAATCAATTGCCCATTAATCCGCAATACCGGAGGAACGCCAACTGTTACATGCAAATCAGATGCACCTTTTTCTACAACCATAGTCAGAAGTTCACTTGTTTTCATCGTATCACCTTTAGCAATTTATTCAATGTTAATAAGCGTCATCGTATGTAAGACGTAACATCTCATCTACAGTAGTTACACCCGATAAGACAAGCTTCTTAGCACTTTCTTTAAGTGTATTCATACCATTTGACACAGCTTCATTTAAAATCACATCCGCCGGAGCCTTCTCATTTGTAAGCTCTTTTATCTTAGGCGTCATCATCATTATCTCATATATAGGAATTCTTCCACGATAACCAGTTTTATTGCAAACAGCACATCCTTTTGACTTATACAATTTAAGTGGTTCATCTGTGTCGATCCCTAAAATAATCTTTTCTCTCTTGCTGGCATCATACTCTATTTTGCAATTGTCACATATCTTCCTCGCCAGTCTTTGAGCAATAACGCCAACAACAGATGAAGAAACAAGATATGGTTCAATTCCCATATCAATAAGCCTTGTTATCGCACCTGCAGAATCATTCGTGTGTAATGTAGATAAGACAAGATGACCCGTTATGGAAGATCTTATTGCTATTTCAGCAGTCTCTCTATCTCTTATTTCGCCAATCATTATTATATCTGGATCCTGTCTAAGTATAGATCTTAAAGCAGAAGCAAACGTAAGCCCTGCTTTTTCATTAACTTGGACTTGATTTAACCCTTCAAGAGTGTATTCAACAGGATCTTCAACAGTTATTATATTTTTATCAGGTTTATTAAGCTAATTTAACATAGCATAAAGCGTCGTTGTCTTGCCACTTCCGGTAGGCCCAGTAAGAAGGATTATGCCATTTGGATGTTTAAGCAAATTATCAAATAATTTCATATCATCATTGTTTAAACCTAATTTATCTTTTGTGATAATATAACCACTTTTATCTAAAATCCTAAGCACAAGTTTTTCACCGTAAATTGTAGGTAGAGAAGATACCCTTATATCTACACTTTTGCTGCCTACATTCATTTCGATTTTGCCATCTTGCGGTATCCTTCTTTCAGCAATATTCATATTCGCCATGATTTTTATTCTGGTGATAACTGGTCCTTGCGTGCTTTTAAAGACCCTCATTGCCTCATGCAGTTCACCATCGACTCTAAATCTTATTCTTAAGTCATTTTCGGTAGGCTCTATGTGAACATCAGATGCGCGATTTTTCACTGCTTGCTCAATAATGGAATTTACCAATCTTACTGCAGGAGCATTGTTAATCTCATCTTCTGAAATATCTTTTAATAAATTGCTGTCATCTTCAGCGCTATCATGGCTTAGCTCTTTTTTAAAGTCTTGAACAGCTTTCTCGGCCTCTTCTTTGCCAAAAACCTTGTCAATAGCTTTCAGTATACCATCTTCAGAAGCAATCAATGGCTTCACATCAAGCTTCGTAATAAGTCTTATGTCATCAATGGCAAAAATGTTCAGAGGATCTGCCATTGCAACAAATATGCTGTTGTTCTCCTTTTTTATAGGTATGGCAACGTGCCTTTTGGCCATTGATTCAGGTATAAGCTTTGCGACATTAGCATCTATAAATACCTTTTTCATGTCTATATGCGGAATACCCAATTGAAACTCCAAAGCCTCAATGATTTGTTCCTCTGTTAAATATCCTTCTTTTACAAGAATTTTACCTAATTTTTCTCCAGTCTTTTTTTGTATCTTTATCGCATTATTAAGCTGATTCTCGTCTAAAAGACCAACTTCTACAAGAAGATCCCCTAATTTCTTTTTTACCATCAAGGCCCCTCCAAAATAAATAAACCCGACAATGATGCCGGTTGCGCCACTATATCAATGAGTCATAAAGCGCCCAAATATAGACTCACATCATCTACATCAATCAAATCCAAAATTATGAAAAATGAAATTACACTAAATTATATTCTACATTATTTAACAAAATCCTTCTTTTTAAGAAAATTTAAAATAATTTTTTTATCAAAGTTTACTCCAGTCCAAATTTTGAATGAATTATTTGCTTGATTAATAAGCATATCAAATCCATTAATATATTTGATGCAATATTTCTCTGCATAGCTTAGAAATAGCGTTTTTTCAGGATTGTATATAATATCATAGACAAATTTCGCTTTTGCAACTACATCTTCCTGTACTGGTGATATATTTGTATTTGGAGTCATTCCCAAACTTGTAGCGTTTATCAATATATCAATGTCATCTAACACATTTAAGTCATTATACGCAATCTCACGGCTTTTAATGTTAAAATTATTTTCTATGTGAATGCTAAGTTCTTTTGCTTTATCCAATGATCTATTGCATACATATATGGACTTGGCTCTTAAAAGTGCAAGCCCAACGGCAACCGCTTTAGCAACGCCACCAGCACCTAGAATAACTGCATTTTTGCCTGTAACATCCACACCATGTTCTTTTAATGATTCCATAAAGCCTGTTACATCAGTATTGTACCCTTCCAATGAACCGCCATTATTTTTTATTGTGTTTACAGCTCCAATTATTTTTGCTTCATCGGAAATACAATCAAGATACTTTATCACACTTTCTTTGTGCGGAACAGTAACATTCAGGCCTTTTATGCCTAATGCTTTTATACCCATAATCGCATCTTTTAAATCTTCTTCTTTCACGTCAAAAGAAACATAAACTGAATTAAAATCAAGATTTTCAAAGGCATAGTTATGTATTAGTGGCGATAAACTATGTCCTATGGGATGCCCAATTATACCATAAATATCACTTTTAGAATTAATGTACATTTGCTCACACCTTTTTTAATACTCTTTTTTCCAACTTCCTCATAAATTTAGTCCATCCAAACTCTTCGCTTGATAAAGGCCTTACAAGTATTGTAAAAAGCCCAACTCTATGCCCACCAAGTATGTCAGTAAAAATTTGATCGCCAACAATAGCAGTTTCATCAGGCGTTGAGTCAAGCATTTCCAAAGCCTTATAAAAAGCAGACTTTCTCGGCTTTATTGCCCATGAAATACCTTTTACACCTGTATCCTTAGTAAAATTATTAACTCTTTTCGTTGTATTGTTTGATATAAGGCAAACCTTAAAGCCTTTTGACTTCAAAAATTTAAACAAGTTAATTACCCTTCGATCGGGATTTAAAACTTTTTGTGGCACAAGCGTATTGTCAATGTCAAAAATCAATGATGTTATCCCTTTCTTTTTTAAGTTTTCAAAGTCTATATCATATATCGAATTAGCATACATATCTGGTATCAATTTTTTATACAATAATTTCACCCCAAACTTACTTTAATTATACTTTACAAAAAAATAAACTGTCAATATAGACAGCATTTGAAATACCACGCTTTTGGATTCGCATTTACATTGTCATTTCCTTGAATAATTTGTTTAGTGCTTTTTTTTCTATCCTCGATACGTAAGATCTCGAAATCCCTAACATTTTCGCTATTTCCCGCTGAGTTTTTGCACCACCATTTACGAGGCCATACCTTAATTCAATTATTAACTTTTCCCTATTTTTAAGAACGCTATTTAATTTGTGGTACAACTTTTTAACCTGCATTCTCAATTA
>JASBVU010000189.1 GCA_029960905.1 Thermoanaerobacterium sp. | reverse complement strand
TAATTTCTAATTTATGTCATTGTATGGCGCTGGAAATTAGTTTCCGAAATCACTCGTGTAGTAGTGCATGAAGATTTCTTCCAAGCTAGGCTCTTCAATGACAACATCTAATATGCTTATTTCTGCTATCTTCTTCATTATATTGTTTATATCACCTTTGAATAAAAAGCTGACTGTCCTGTCTTTTACCTCAAGATCGCTTACACCATCCATATTAAAATATTCACTTTTTATAGGAGAATTTGCCTCAACATAGACTTTCTTATAGCTATTTTCCCTCAATGCGCTTATCTTCTCAAGGTTTATTATTCTGCCTTCCTTTATGATGGCAACTCTATCGCACAATTTCTGGACTTCGCTTAGTATGTGGGATGAAAATAGGATAGTGACTCCTTTCTTGTTTTCATCTTTTAAAAGATTAAAAAATCTTTGCTGCATAAGTGGGTCAAGTCCGCTTGTTGGCTCATCTAAGATGAGCAGTTTAGGCTCATGCAAAAGCCCTTGGACTATGCCTACTTTCTTTCTGTTACCGTATGAAAGGTCGTCGATTCTTTTGTCCAAATCCAAATCCATCAGTTCGGAAAGCTCTTTTATCCTCTTGCTGCAATCTTTATTATAAAAGCTTGCGGAATACCTTAAAAGGTCAATCACCTTCATGTTGTCGTAGTAGAAGACTTCTGATGGCAGATAGCCTATATCCTTCTTTACGTCTGGTCCGTACTTTATGCAGTCTTTCCCAAAAATCTTAGCGCTGCCAGAGGTGGGATAAATAAGCGATAAAAGTATCCTTATGGTGGTGGATTTTCCTGCACCATTGGGACCTATGAAGCCGAAAATTTCACCTTCTTCCACATCAAAGCTTACATCGATAATGCCTCTTGATTTCCCATAATACTTCGTCAGGTTGTTAACCTCAATGATTTTCATAAAAGCGCCTCCTTTTGACCATTTGGTCAATATCCAATATGATTATAGCTCTAATTGACCATGTAGTCAATACGTTTTTAAAAAAAGAGGAATTTCAAAAGTACATGGATTTTAAAAATTCCTCTTGAAAATATGGGTTATTTGAAAGCTCGATGTACTTAACCTTATCTCTTATCACTTTAGATTTTTCAAGCATTTCATCAGAAAGAAGCGCAAATGACGCTCCTAAACCTGCTGCGTTTCCTATTTGAACTGCCTTTTCTTTTAATCCTTTTGGTATAATCCCTATTGCTGCTGCGCTTTCTATGCTTATGTAACTGCCAAATCCCCCTGCTAAGTAAACTTTTTTTATATCTTCCTCAACAATATTCATCTCTTTCATAAGAATATTGATTCCAGCCCGTATGGCTCCCTTTGCCAACTGCACTTGCCTAACATCTTTTTGTGTAAGGTATATGCCATTTGCCTCATCAATTAAAAACGATGGCATATCATCGTATTTAACTATACGGTTTAGAAAATTCCTTCCCACTGGGTCTACTACTTCTTCTATTTCCAATATCCTGCCCGTATTGTCCATGATTCCATGCTTAAAAAGCTCTGAAACCACATCAACAATTCCTGAACCGCATATACCTTTTGCTGCTTTTCCTCCTATGGTAGTAAATATCGGATCGCTTTCAAGGTCCACATGATCTATCGCGCCTTCTACTCCGCTTAAGCCGAAAGTAATGCCAGCTCCTTCAAAAGCAGGCCCTGCAGCGGCAGAACACGATATGAGAAAGTCTTTATTTCCCAACACTATCTCGCCATTTGTACCTATATCTATCAGCAAAATAGTATCGTCGCTTTCACTCATGCGACTTGATAGTACTGCAGCCACCGTATCTGCCCCAACATATGAGGCAACCATAGGAAGCGTCACAATGTATCCTTCTTTGTTTATGTCTATCCCTAAATCGCGGGACTTCACCTCAATTGATGACGTAAATACAGGTATATAAGGCGAATTAGCGATATTCTTAGCAGATACTCCTAAAGCTAAATGAACCATGACGGTATTGCCAACCATGACAATTTCGCATATATTTTCATTTGAAATGCCATGTCTTTTGCAAAAGTAATTTACTATCTTATTGATTTCTTCGATCATAATCATGTGCAATCTATAAAGTCCATCATCTTCAGTAATTGTGTAATTTATCCTCGATATGACATCCGCTCCATACAGCCTTTGTGGATTTACACCTGAAAAAACGTCCATCATTTCCCCTGTAACGATGTCATACAGGTATGCAGCGATTGTGGTAGTGCCTATATCTAAAGATATACCGTATATGTTGTCAACAGAATCAGCACCTTCAATCGATATGATCTCATGCTTTCTCAATGTGACGACGACATCGTAATCATTTTTCTCTAAGACGTAGGAAAGTACACTTAATACGCTTAGTGGAATTTTTGCATCAAAACCTAATGTGTCACACACTCTCTTAAAGTCATCTCTCTGGTCAACCAGCGTTGGCACATCAAGCTTTAGGTGAACTTTTTTTACTCTTGAGTTTACACTGTCAAGTCCAAATACGCCTATGCTTTCAGTCAAAACAGTTACTTCTCCTTCATCTAACACTGTGACAAAAAGATCTCTATCAACATTTATAAAACATGAAAGCCTTACACCTTTTTTAAGCTCTACATCACTTAAATTCTTCATCTCTTCATCAGTTATTGGAAGTTTCTCACTTACTATGACTTTGCACTTTCCGCAAGTGTGATAACCGCCACATGAATTAGGTACTGGCACACCGTTTTCTATCAAGGTTTTAAAAAGGTTTGAACCATCTTCTGCTAAAATTTCCTTGTATTCATCTTTGTATTTGACTTTTACCAAATGATTTATCTTTTTTGTCTTTCGGTAAATACACTGAAAAAAATCGCATTTGCTGCAATCGTGATGTGAAAATGACGACTTTACTCCTTTGCCAATGCCTAATACGAACGATAGGGATTTAACAGGGTGCATCATGTTATTTTCATCCAGTATGACACCTATTTTTGACGCATCGAGATTTTTAAATATGAGCTTCTGTGATGCTATATCCCACTTATCATCCCCAGGAAATATCATCTCAGTCACTCCAAACCCTTCTTTTGATGCATCATTTGCCAAATCGCTGTAAAAGTTCTCGCAAAGCTTGTCTAATGCCGCATTTCCAATGGCATCGTATATCATTCCATCCAAATACTTTCCCTCTTTAAAAAGTCTTGATGATGCGTTTTCAATGCCACCTTTAACCGTTGCAACAGCCATAATAACATATTCTGCACCTTTTAACATTTCTGCTATGTGCTTTTCATTTATCGTATCGCCGCTTAAAAACCTTATTGTGCCATCTTCATCATCGTACTCAAAAGAAACCCTGTCAAAGCAAACTACAGGCTCAATGAGATCATAAGCATCATGTATGGCATTCTTTACTTTGTCTAATAAGTTTTTATAAGGCTTTGAATCTTTATATCCCAAATACCTTATAACAGACTTTTCATCTATCTCTAATTCATAAGACCTTATATCCATCTTCTCCTCCTCATATATTTAATTAAGAATACTGAAATCTTTTTTATATATCATATATTAAGGAAAATTGAATTTCAATAATTTAAATTAATACAGTATTCTGAATTTCTAAATAGCTATTGATTATCAATCAATTTAGTGCTATTATTTTTATAAAAGTAGCACAAAAGGAGATGATACCTCTGGAAGAAATTACTCGCTTCGGAGTTTCAATGGAAGCAAGTCTGCTTTCACAGTTTGATAAATTGATTGAGTCAAAAAACTACAAAAACAGATCTGAAGCTATAAGAGATTTGATTAGAGATTACATAGTGGAAAACAATTGCAAATCAGATGACGCCGAATCAATCGGCACTATCACGTACGTTTACAACCATGAAGTGAGGGAGATAAGCGACAAACTTGTGGACATTCAGCATGGACACCATCAAAACATAATCTCCAGCATGCACGTCCACCTTGATGAGCACAACTGCCTTGAAGTGATGGTTGTAAAGGGCACTTCAAGGACTATATCAGCAATAGCCGACGAGATAATCAGCACAAAAGGCGTAAAGCACGGAAAGCTTGTCATGACCACCACAGGAAAGAATTTATAAGGGGGGGTTTTTATGCATATACCAGACGGATATTTAAGTCCTGCCACGTGTGCTGTTATGGGTGCTGCAATGGTGCCTGTATTAGCTGTGGCAACGAAAAAAGTAAATGAAACTTTTGATAAGAAAGACGTACCAACAATGGCGATAGGTTCAGCGTTTGCCTTCACGATAATGATGTTTAACGTACCTATACCCGGTGGTACAACAGCCCACGCTGTCGGAGCTACGCTTTTAGCCATTGCGTTAGGTCCATGGGGTGCCAGCATTTCTCTTACAGTCGCACTTCTTATACAATCATTGTTCTTTGGAGATGGTGGCATATTGGCATTAGGAGCGAATAGCTTTAACATGGCATTCATAGCACCTTTCGTTGGATACGGTGTATACATGCTGCTTCAAAAGCTTAATGTAGGAAAGGTAATATCATCTGCCATAGGCGCATACGTTGGAATAAACGCAGCAGCACTTGCAGCAGCAATAGAGCTGGGATTGCAACCTGTACTTTTTCACACAGCAGATGGTCGTGCC
>JASBVU010000188.1 GCA_029960905.1 Thermoanaerobacterium sp. | reverse complement strand
GCTTCCCGCACCGACAATCCCCACGCCACGACAGCAGCACAGGTAGGAGCGGCTCCTTCTTCTCATGTTGGTTCTGGCGGTTCTGCTCATGCAGTCGCAACAACAGCTACAAGTGGATTTATGTCATATACTGATAAAATAAAACTAGATGGAATTGATATAGGTGCTACAACTGCAAAAATTATTAACTTAGTTTCTGGTTATATAACGAACACAAATTCTACATCCCCTAGTGAAATAAAAGGAACGCATATAATATGGCATTCTGATTATGCTGGAAGTCGAAATATATATTTTGTAGTTGAAGGCTATACACAAAATGGGGGAACTGCTTATTATAAACTTAAAGACGAAACATCAGGAACAGATATTGTAACAATTTCGACAACATCGATAGGTATGCCAGTTATTATTTCTTCATCAAATATATCAATTCCCGATGGTCATGAAATTAAAGCATATATGTGGATTTCAAGCACTAGTTATTATGTTAATGTTCAAAGTGTAAGAATAATGATTTTATAAAAATGGGGGTTAATGAAATGCGTTATTTTTTTCAGATTGACGATAAAGGGAAAATCTTGAAAGGTCAAGCAATAGAAACTAATGCGGATAAAATAGAAGGATGGGTAGAAGGAAATGAGGAAGTATGGAATAATCAAGTAAAAGCGACATATGTAAATAATACATGGGCAATAGACTATACAATGCAATTGCCAGAGCCTCCACCAGTGGCACCAAGCGTAGAAGAGCGCCTTACGGCTATAGAATTGGCCTTGCTTGATATAGCAGGTATATAAGAAGAAGGGGGGAATTTTCATGTATCAGCTTTTACTAAACCTCTGGATAATGAAAAAGGTTGATGAGACTAGAATACAAAATGCGGTTACAAAGGGATATATAACCCAGGATGAAGCCAACATAATTTTATCTACGCCACAAATATCTGCAGTAGTAGACTAAAAAAGAGCAATATAAAAAATATCATGTTCAATAGTAATACTGCCTTGGAACTACTCCGAGGCTTTTATTACGGAGGTGGTATAATGCCAGGAGCAGAGCTGGCGCAATACGGCCTTGCGACATTTGCCGTCGCAGGGCTTTTGTATTTGGTGGATAGGTGGATGAAGCAAAAGGGCGAAAATGACCTTGCGGAGGTGGTGAAGAATAATACAAAAGCACTGGAAAATCTTACAACGTTACTTCAGGTAACTATGGCCCGTCAGGAAGCTAAAATTGACGAACTACTGGAAAGGGCGAGGCGGTAATATATATGAAAGGCTTTTGGAGCAGACCCACGGAGTTTTCGTTTAAAGACCTGCTGGCGATATGCTTTTCGGGATCTTTTTTATTTTTTTGTTTCTGGTATTTAACTGACAAAGAGATGCTGGAATTGGTAAAAACATTGATTCCTGTTATTTCGGTCATTTTAGGTGGATACTTTGGCCAAGAAATGGTAGTGGCGTATATGCAGGGGAAAAATCCAAACCAGGTCCAATATTATAATCCGTATCAATTCTCCTACATATCACCTACTACACAGGAAGAAGTAATCAACGAGGAGAGCGATACCCGTGGCACAATTTAAAGAGATGTTGTTAACTCCCGGGGTAAAAGGCCGCCCTGGTAAGCACATATCTCCAAAGGCTCTGGTCATTCATTGGACAGCAAATTTGAACAGGGGAGCCAACGCCATAGCCAACAGGAACTATTTCAATTCTGGGGTGGCTGCATCAGCTCACTATATAGTTGATGATCACCAGGTGGTTCGATGTCTGCCTGAGGATGAAATGGCCTATCATGTGGGAGCTTATCATTATACTGAAAGGGCACTTGCGGAATTAAGTTCTTATCCGAACAACTGCACCCTGGGCATAGAGATGTGTGTAAATGCCGACGGAGATTTCCACAAAACATACGAAAATACCGTTAACCTAGCTGCCGACATTCTCAGACGGCACGGCTGGGGAGTAGACCGGCTCTGGCGGCACTATGATGTCACCGGCAAAGACTGCCCAAGGTATTTCGTGAATGATGCTACGGCAAAGCACTTCGGTTTCCCTTCGGCCCAAGCTGGATGGGAGCAATTTAAAAAAGATGTAGGGAGTTTACTCATATCAAAGGAGGTTTCTGCGTTGTTTAATGATATTCAGGGCCATTGGGCCAGTGCCAGCATTGAAAGGCTCGAAAAACTGGGAATAGTCAAAGGTGACGACAAAGGCAATTTTAATCCTGACAAGCCTATCACAAGGGCCGAAACGGTCGTATTGCTTGATAGGCTTTTAAAATTATTGGGGAGGTAAAATATTATGTGGAAACAAAAACTCATGTCCCGTAAATTCTGGGTGGCCGTAGCAAGTGCGGCTTTTATTATTTTGTCGGAAGGCCTCGGCCTGAACGTGGACAGCGACTTATATTGGAAGATTATAACCTTGGCGCTGGGTTATATCTTCGGCGAGACTGCCGTGGATATTGCCAGGGCAAAAGCTCAGGAGTAAAAGATACCCCCCGGTTGAGGCCGGGGGATTTTTTTTATTTCAACTGCAAGAGCGGTTTTATTGATGTATTTCCCGGGGCATAGCAGGATTCACCGTAATTCGACTGATACAATTTTTTCACCGGAGTATTTAAAGGCAAGCCTTTTATTATACCGGTGAAAAAAGTTCCTCTGAGAGTTTTATATCAACGACCTGGCCATCCAAAACCACTATACTGTCTATTATCGTCCGCAGGGTGTTCTGGATCACAGGCAGCTCTCCATTATCCCAAAGCCATAAAAGTTGCTTAGCTTCCTTTTGTATTATTTCTCTTATTTCGTTTTTTTCCGGTAATTTTGCTCTTTCTTTTTCCTGGAGAAGAAGCTGCCTTTCTCGTTCAACCCTCTCCCGGGCAATCTTTAAATCCCTTTCAGATATCAGGCCATTTTCAAAGGCCTGGATCTGACGCTGGAATTTTTGATCTATGACTGCTTCACGCCTGGCGAAATCAATTTCACGAGCCTGGGCAGCTTTAGATAAGTCCTCCTCGGGAATATGTATAAAACCATTCGATAAGTTTTCAAGGGTCTCATATACAGCCCTATCGGCTTCATCTACAAAAATGTAATTAAACCGGCAACCACCATTTTTTTGATAATCGGAGCATACAAAAATGAATTTATTCTTATGAGGCCCCTTGTTTCCATAACGACGAGAAACCATCGTGGCACCGCAATAACCGCAGCGCATCAAACCGGATAACCGGTATTTTGATTGTTTCTGGCCACCCTTGGGCATACGCCTTGTGATGCGTTTATTTATTTCAGCCCATTGCTCATCCGAAAGTATAGCAGGGTGGGCGTTTTCATGTGTGATCCATTCAGAAGGATCCCTCCAGTGCATTTTCCCATTTTTGTCATAATACCTACGGTTCCATATAAGTTGTCCAATATAAAGTTCGTTAGTAAGCATCTGCCTCACGGTTGAAGCTGTCCAGGAAACTCCTTTTTTTGTTGTTAGGCCATTATCATTAAGCCATTTTGCTACAGCACGATATCCATGGCCGGCTATAAACATATCAGCAGCTTTCTGAATCCACTCCGCTTCTTCAGGGACTATTACAAGGTTCTTGTGTTCATCGAATTCATATCCGAAAGGGGGGAGAGCAAGATACCGTTTTTTCTTTTCAACGATATTGGTCATATTCGATTTTACCGTTGTTGCTTTCATGCTGTTTTCAAATTCTGCAAAAGCGGCCAGGATCTGAAGGACCATCCGGCCAATCGGGGTGGAGGTGTCAAAATTAAGGGCTGCACAGACATAAGCTGTATTATGCTTTTCGCAAAGCTCTACAAATTGGAGCATGTCAAGAAGATTACGAGAAAGACGGTCCACAAAAAGGGTGGCCACAATGGAGACTTTGTCCTGCTTTATAAGTTTTATCAGTCTTTTCATTTCAGGCCGGTTCATGTCTTTTGCTGATCTGCCTTCATCGGCGAATATCTCAACATTTTGCCAGCCCTGAAATTTTGCATAAGCTGATAGCCTGTCAACCTGGTTCTCAATAGAATAGCCCTCACGGGCCTGTTCTTCGGTAGAGACACGGACGTAGAGGGCAGTGATACGGTCCACAATGAATACCCCCATATCTCTTTATGTTACTGTGATTTTATCAGGAGATCATTTCTTTCAAAATATATGTTCCATTTTTTATATGATATTCTTTTTTATTTTTTAAACAGTATTCAATAACTTTTTCTGATAATTCGTTATAAAATTCTTGGTACCCCTTGTACTCGCTAACTTTTTTGTTATAATTTAATCGGCCAAAAATTATTTTATCTACAAAAGAAATTTGTTTAAGGATATAATCAAAATCTTGATTTATAATATTTGGTGTTGGATAAGGCTCTATACTAACCCAAGTTTTATAGCCTTTATCATGTAAGTATCTCAGACTGTTTATTCGCATAGCATATGGTGCTGAGTATGGTTCAAATTTTTTTCTAAAATTTTCGTCAAGAGAAATAAGAGTTATTCCATAGACATTTATTTTTTGTGTTGTATCTAATTCTTTTGGCAAAACGCCTTTAGTCAATGCCGTGCAAGGAATTCCATGAGCATTTAACAAATTGATTATCTCTATACTTTTCTTG
>JASBVU010000187.1 GCA_029960905.1 Thermoanaerobacterium sp. | reverse complement strand
TTTTATAGGATATTCTTTTAAAAAAGATTGACTTACCAAATTCGCTAACCAATTCGATGGTGTTACTATAGTTAACTTTTTGATTCCAGTAAAAAATTCTTTTTTTAGCCGATAGGACGATAAAGAATTATCTAAAAATAGGCTACTTGGGTAGGATCGTTTTTGCGGACATTTGTTGCAACCTGTCTTCCATTTGTCACACTGGACATAATCAAAATAAGAGCAATGACCTGTAAATGCCCAACAATCATGTAATGTCCAAATCACTGGTACTTCTTTTTCTTTAATATAGTTAAATAAAACTGCATAATTTATATAATACCCATGAATGTTATGCAAATGAATCAAACTAGGATTTATTTTCTCTAATTCGGAAATAAACTTTTTAGTAGCCTTTCTAGAACCCAATCCATGTTTATCAAAAATCCTAGTAAGAGCAACATGACTGTATATATCCATAGAATTTCCTATTTTAATAAACTCTCCTTGGGATGGAGGTTTTCCTCGTCCAAATACAGATATAGATCTATACCCAGCACGATTGGCTGTTTGTTGTATCATATTCATGATTCGTCCAGTACTTCCATTACATGTGACATTGATTTGAACAATTGTTTTACTGCTACTTTGATTCACTTTTTTTCCTCCATACAAACTCATTGACAATCTTAGAGTAGCTTTGAATAATTTTCACAACCTTAACCGAAACATTATCATCTATATAATCATTTGCAAGAACTGTTTTTTCTCCATTCTCCCACATCGCCCTGCTTAGCTCTACAGCTTGTACAATGTCACGTTCTGTAATTCCGCCAATAACCACTGTTCCTTTATCAAGCACTTCTGGTCTTTCCGTGGATGTTCTTATTAATACAGCTGGAAATCCTAATATTGCTGATTCTTCCGATAATGTACCGCTATCGGATAAAACACAGAAAGCATTCAACTGAAGTTTATTGTAATCAAAGAACCCAAATGGTCTAAGTTGTCTAATTAATGGATGAAACTTAAACCCACGCTCTTCAATGCGTTTCCAACTTCTTGGATGGGTAGAATATATAATTGGCAACTGATATTTTTCAGCGATGCTGTTCAAAGCATTCATTAAAGAAAAGAAGTTTTTCTCAATATCAATATTCTCTTCCCTATGTGCCGAAACTAATATATATTTACCTGGTTCAAGACCTAATTCTTCAAGCACCTTACTGTTTTGAATTTTCTCCA
The DNA here is from genome assembly GCA_029960905.1 of Thermoanaerobacterium sp. Classification (GTDB taxonomy): domain Bacteria; phylum Bacillota; class Thermoanaerobacteria; order Thermoanaerobacterales; family Thermoanaerobacteraceae; genus Thermoanaerobacterium. The sequence goes on along the minus strand of JASBVU010000187.1, from coordinate 3,420 downwards.
TGTTTTTATGGAGAACTTCTGTCATTGGTGAGCCTGTAACGAAAATATGCTCTTTTCTTATCCCTTCCGATAATAAATATCTCCGGCTATGTTCAGTATAAGGCAGGTTGATGTCACTGACATGGTCTACGATTTTTCTATTTATTTCTTCCGGTACGTTTTGATCGAAACATCTATTTCCTGCTTCCATGTGGAAAATAGGAATTTTTAGTCTTTTTGCCGGTATCGCAGACAGACAGCTGTTCGTATCTCCAAGGATAAGCAATGCATCTGGCATTTCTTTTTGCAGAACTTCATAAGATTTAGATATGATATTCCCCATTGTTTCCCCAAGATTGGAGCCTGCTGCATTTAGATAATAATCAGGCTCTCTTAATCCCAATTCTTCAAAAAACACTTGATTTAAAGTATAATCCCAGTTTTGTCCAGTATGAACAAGGATATGATTAAAATATTTATCACAAGCTTTAATCGTTTCAGACAGTCGGATAATTTCTGGTCTAGTTCCAACGATGGTCATTACCTTTAGCTTTTCCATTTATTAAACCTCCAAAAAGTACGTATCTGGCTGTTCTGGGTCGAATATTTCATTGGCCCAAAACAAAGTAATAACATCTGTTTCACTAATGTTTGTTATGGAATGTGTGTAACCAGGTGGAATATCAATCACCCTTAGTTCTTCTCCGGAAACTCTATATTCTATAACTTCACTTCCATGAATGGAACGGAATTTAATTATAGCTTCTCCTTCAATGACAAGAAATTTTTCTACTTTCGTATGATGCCAGTGGTTTCCTCTCGTAATCCCTGGTTTGGTTCGTGATATAAAAATTTGTCCAAACTGTTGGGATTTGATAAATTCCGCAAGCCAGCCACGGTTATCCCGTTTCATGTCTAGATGATAACCGAACTCTTCTTTAGGAAGATAAGAAATATACGTAGCGTATAAGGAACGTTCGAAATCTCCTTCAAGATTCGGCATTACCAATGTTTCTCTGCTTTTTTTGAAGGAGTATAGTATGTCTGCTAACTCCCTTAATGTTACTTGAAAAATTCGCTTCACAGAGCAAAAACCATTAGTGTCTCGATTTTCTTTCCCATAAAGTGCATTAATAAACTCCTCAATTACATCATCTATATAGACAAGAGTTAACTTTGTACTAGGATCGTTAATTTGTATCGGTAAATTGTTTGCAATATTATAACACCAAGTAGCTACTACAGAATTATAATTGGGTTTGCACCATTTTCCAAATACATTTGGCAAACGATATACATAAACGTTAGCTCCTGTCTCCTTACCATACTGAAAAACGGCATCTTCAGCGGCCTTTTTGCTTATACCATATGGATTATCTAGAGTAGCTTGGATCGATGAAGACAAAAGTACTGGAACTTTTTTGTTCTTTTCTTTAAGTATGCGAAGTAGCTGTTCCGTAAACCCTTTATTCCCTGCTTCGTACTCCTTTACATCCTTAGGACGATTGACTCCCGCTAGATGAAATACAAAGTCTGCTTTTTCTACTAATTCTTCTAACTGCTCAATAGTGTTTTCCGAACCATATTTTAAAATCTCTACATTTTCCATCTGCTCCAGCGTTGCGACCAAATTCTTTCCTATAAATCCATTTGCTCCAGTGATTAAAACTGTTTTCATACTTTTACTCCCCAATTTTCAAGTTCTTTTTGGACATACTCTTGTTTTAAGAGAAGTTCTTTTATTTTTGGAACATCAAGTCGCTCTGTATTATCGGAATTATAATCTAGGCTTTCACTGGTTTCATATTTACCATCTGTAAAATATTTATCATAGTTTAAATCTCTCGTATCAGCAGGAATTCGATAATAATCTCCTAAATCTTCGGCTTGAGCCATTTCTTCACGGGTTAAAAGTGTTTCATACAGTTTTTCTCCATGGCGTGTTCCAATAATCCGAATTTCATTATCGGCATTAAAAATCTCCTTAACTGCCTGAGCTAAATCTCCAATTGTAGATGCTGGAGCTTTTTGCACGAAAATATCGCCCTGATTCGCATTCTGAAACGCAAATAATACCAATTCTACTGCGTCTTCAAGGGACATAAGATAACGTGTCATATTAGGGTCTGTAACTGTCAATGGTTGGCCATTTTTTATTTGTTGTATAAAAAGCGGAATAACTGACCCACGTGAGCACATAACATTCCCATATCTTGTTCCACATATAATCGTTTTTTCGGGAGAAACCGTTCTAGATTTTGCAACCATTACTTTCTCCATCATTGCCTTGGATATCCCCATGGCGTTTATCGGATAAACAGCTTTATCAGTAGAAAGACAGATTACTTTTTTTACACCATGGGCAATGGCTGCATTAAGAACATTTTCCGTACCAATCACATTTGTTTTTACTGCTTCCATAGGGAAGAATTCACAAGATGGGACTTGTTTCAATGCCGCTGCATGAAAGACATAATCCACACCATGCATCGCTGCATCAATGCTGTTATAATCACGAACATCTCCTATAAAAAATTTAACCTTATCATTTTTTAATTCTTTACGCATATCATCTTGCTTTTTCTCATCGCGGGAAAATATGCGAATTTCACCGATATCAGTATTAAGAAATCGTTTCAATACAGCATTTCCAAAAGAACCTGTACCACCAGTTATTAATAAACATTTATTTTTAAACATGCGTTAACACCTTTCTATTAATTGATTTAAATCAGTCAATAAAATATTCATAAAAGAGTCTTTTGTAAAATTATGTTCATAATATCTACGAGAATTTAAAGAAAATTCTTTGTGTTTTTCCGGCAATGAAATAAATTGTCTAACGGTGCTCGCTAAAGATTTATAATCTTCCGCATCACAACAAAGACCACAACCTGATTCTTCTATTACTCTTCTCGCTTCACCATTAATCGCCCCAATTATTGGTTTACCAGCTGCCATATACGACTGCACTTTGCCTGGAAGTGTATACGATATAAATTCATTATTTTTCAGTGTAACAAGTAGCGCTGAAGCTTTAGAAAAAAAATAAGGCATTTCTGATACTGGACGATGACCATAGAAAATTACTTTGTTCTCTAACCCTAAACTCCTAACTAATTCTTCACATTTTGATCGTGCAGATCCATCCCCAACGATATGCCACTTTAAATTGTGAATTTCTCTAAGTTCTGCCGCTGCTCGTATTATTGTGTCTACGCTTTGCATTTCACCAATATTACCTGCAAACAATAAGTTGACCATATCTTCTTCTTTTTTATTAGTCACAAGATTAACTTCTAAAGAATATAGTTCTTCAGCATACTGAGGTAAGTATTTTATAGACTTTAGTTCTAGACCTATTACATCATTTAAATATTTAATAAATGAATACGAAGAAACTGAAACATGATCAACACTTTTATATATTTTACGGCTAAT
>JASBVU010000186.1 GCA_029960905.1 Thermoanaerobacterium sp. | reverse complement strand
ATTTCCAACACTGCTTCCTTATCGCTCACCCTTCCTTGATGAGGCGCTTCCCCTCTCTTTTTATAGGGACTGTGTATCACACCTATAGGTATCAATTCCACGGCAATTATCCCTTCCTTTCCGTTAAAGTGGAATGAAAGTTCAGACGGAAGGGACGGTTCCTCATGTCCGAAAACTCAGACGGAAGGAACCGTCCCCCTTGTCTGTATAAGGACTGTGAATAATTCCTATTGGTATTAAATCCAAGCTAAACTACCCCTTTCTACAATTTAGAGTGGTATAACTATTGGTATATTACGGCATTTTTCTACTGCAACAGGTATACCATAAACAGCTTCTATATTTTCCTCAGTCATGACTTCCATTCCACCATAGGCAAAAATGGTATTATCTTTTAAAAGTAAAAATTTATCAGAAAATCTAAGTGCCAAATTTAAATCGTGGCTTATAACAATTGCTGCTATATTTTGCTCTTTCACCGTCTCTTTTATAATTCTCAAAACCTCGATTTGGTTTTTCAAATCCAAATTATTTGTCGGCTCATCCAAAAGCATTACAATAGGTTGCTGTGCTAAAGCCCTCGCTATGACTACCTTTTGCAATTCTCCTCCACTTAACTCATTTAAATAGCACAGTGATAATTTTTCTAAATCAAATTTTTTTAACACCTCATTTACAATCTTTATATCCCTTTCAGTCACATCCCACTTTATATGAGGTTTTCTTCCTAAAAGTACCGCATCAAATACAGTAAATCGACCATTCTCATTCCTTTGCGCCACATATCCTATTCTTTTAGCTACCTCTATTCTACTTAATTTTGAAATTTCATCTTTTTCGATATATATTGCTCCTTTGTGAGGTTTTAGAATTTTATTTATACACTTCAAAAGAGTAGATTTCCCCGCCCCATTGTTTCCTAAAATAGAAAGTAACTCTCCTCTTTGAAGAGTAAATTTAACATCTTTTAAAACGGGTACACTGGTATAACTGAATTCAATACCATCTATATCTAAAATCATCTCTTATACCCCCTTGAAAGCACATAGAGGAAAACCGGTGCTCCCAAAAAGGAGGTTATAGCTCCCACAGGTAATACTACCGGTGAAATAATAGTTCTGCCTAAAGTGTCTGATGCTAAAAGTATTAAACCTCCCATTACAGAAGAAGCAGGAATTAAAAATCTATGGTCTCCTCCAATTAATCTCCTCATTATGTGAGGTCCAGCAAGTCCAATAAAGCCTATAATTCCTACAAAAGAGGTAATAACGGCAGCAATTAAAGAAGAGACAAACATGCCTAATAATCTTACTCTTTCCACGTCAACTCCAAGACCTTTTGCCGTTTCTTCTCCACTGTCTAAAGCATTATAGTTCCATCTGTTAAACATAAAATATATCAGAGAAATACCTACAACTACAGACATTATGCCCAAATCCTTCCATGATGCCCTTCCTATATCTCCAAATGTCCAAAAAACTACAGAAGCCACTTTTACATCATCAGCAAAATACTGCAAAATCATAGTAACAGCTGAAAACAAAGACCCTAAAGCTACTCCTGCCAAAACCATCGCTTCAGGAGTTACTCTAAAGCTTTTTGCCAACATCAATACGACTATTGTCGAACCCATTGAACCCAAAAAAGCAAAAAAAACTACCAAATATGGATTATTTATAATCACAGTATCAGGGTTTGTAGTACTACCCGCTCCAAATACAATGATAGCTACTGCCGCTCCAAAAGCAGCCCCTTGTGAAATACCTAAAGTAAAAGGAGAAGCTAAAGGGTTTCTCAGAATGCTTTGGGTTACACATCCTGCAACAGATAAACCAATTCCCGCCACAATTGCTGATAAAATTCTTGGCATCCTAATATTCCAAACTATTGTTCGAAATCTCTCTTCTCCTTTTCCTAAAAGGGTTTTTATGATATCATAAACGCTAAGCCCAGCAGAACCAGCATTTATCGCATATATTGAGATGGCCAAAGTTAGCAAAACAGTTAAAAGTATAATAAATACTTTTCTCTTGATATATTTATTATAACTATCCGGTACAGTATCTACAAATGACTGTCTCAAGGCTTCATCCCCTTATCTTTGTAATTCCCCGCTTTTAGTGGAGGAATTTATTTTACACTAAAACTTAATTTTTTCAAAGCCACCGTACACTTCTTCCATCTTATCATAAACACTTTTTCCAGCTTCTCCAAAGAATAAGGTGTAAATTTCCTTAGCCTTTTCTACAGGGTCAATATCTTTAAATTGTTCAGGATAAAGGACTTTTCCTACCCAATAAGAATCTGCTAAAGCTGTATCAATATTTGTATTATACTGATTGTACGGCAAAATGCCGTATACATTGCCATTTTTTACTGCTTTTAAGCTTTTATAAAAGATAGGATTCTTCTGATAATCCTGTTTTACCAAGTCAAAATTTCCTTCATCAATGAACATTATATCAGGATTCCAAGCCAATAATTTCTCTCTTTCTATCATAACGCTTCTTTTTTGCCCTAAAGTATCAGCTACATTTTTTGCATTTACAGCCATAAAAGGAGGATAATTACTTTGTGTACTCTCTATGCCATGGGCACCTTTAAATCCTAACGCACCTATATAGACAGATGGCTTTTTATCCTCTGGTATATTCTTTGTTCTATCCTGTAACTCTTTTTGAACTCCTTTTATGTAGTCCACTACTTCTTTGGCTCTATCCTCTTTTCCCATAATCTTTCCTATAATCTCTAGCGAGGTATATACATCCTCTTCAAAAGTCCCGAGTTTCCCATAGCTTAAAACTACCACAGGAATTCCTGTTTTGGCTTGTAAATTGTCAGCTTTGGCTTTATCGAGCAAAGATATCACAAAAATAACATCTGGATTTACTTCCACTAATTTTTCTGCGTCTGGCGTAGAATCAGGACCTCCTTGTCCAATAGTTGGAAGTTGTACTAATTTCTCTTGAAAAATCATGTTGTAGGCTCTACCATTTACAACTTTTTTATCTATGTTTTCTACTCCTACGACTCTATCAATCCCATCTATATAGGTTATAAGTCTTAAAGCTCCTGGACCTATACCTACCACTTTATGTACTGGAGTCTTTATCTCTACCTGCCTTCCGATTAAATCTGTAACTGTAATTGTTTGAACTGTTCCCTTGGAAGTTTGAGAAGTTTGAAATTGATTTTGTGAAGCTTTACTACAAGCTGTCAAAGAAATGACAATCGCTAACAAAATAGCAACTATCCCATTAAATTTCTTTAATTGTTTTGACACTAATTACCCCTCCATTAATAAATTTTTATTATCGATCCATGTATAAGGTATACGAGTAGCACAATATGGTGTTACTTTTTTAAAAATTATAACACGAAAAAAGAAGAAAACAATAGTCATAAAAAAACAGACCAAATTTGGTCTGTTTTTTTATTCTTAAAATTCTCATATTTTTGACATAGCATCTAAAGCCGCTGAATTTATTGGGTATGACACAGGAGAAGATGTGAGTAGTGGATGTGTCGCCACTTGGAAAGTATTTAATTCTGACGCTGTTGTTCCTTTTTGTATTGCAAGACTTAAAATATTTATCATTTCACCAACATTTTCTCCACCTGCTATTTGAGCTCCTAATATGACTCCAGAATATCTTGAAAAAATCAATTTTATCTTCACACTCTTTGCATTAGGCAAAGTTCCAGGATGTTTGTCCATTGTGCTAAATTCTCCGATTACTATATCAAAGCCTTCAGCTTTTGCTTGCGTTTCTGTAAGACCTGCAGCAGCAAAAACAGTATTGTATATCTTTGTAGAAAAAGCACTTATTGTGCCTTTATTTTCCCTAACCAATCTTAATTGAAATACATTTACACCTGCAATTTTTGCTTCATTAGCAGCAATTGAGGCAAGAAGTATAGGTACATTCTTTCTTGTGAAAAAACATTTCTTTTCTGCACAGTCACCAACAGCAAATATGTCTGGATCGTTAGTTCTCATGTATTCATCAACTGTTATTGCTCCTCTTTCATTGAGTTTTATACCTGCAGCTTCAGCTAACTTAGTATTTGGTTTCACTCCCATAGCTAATATGACAACGTCAGCTTTTATTCTTTCACCTGTATGCAGTTCTACTTCTTTTACTTTTGTATCCCCTATAAGTTTTGTAACTTTTGTATTTGTTTTTATTGTTATACCATGTTCTTTTAATGTAGCTTCTGCCATATCACTGTATTCAGGGTCAAAGGCTTGCCACAAAATCTTGTCACCAACCTCAATTATTGTTACATTTTTGCCAAGAAGTTGCACCTGCTCTGCCATTTCAACACCAATAAATCCACCGCCAATTACTACAACATCCTGAGCCTCGTTAATCTTTTGCTGAACAAATTTTAAGTATTCTTCGTCTTTTTTTATTGTAAATACATTTTCTAAGTCATGCCCTGGTATAAAAGTAGGAACTATTGGCAAAGAACCTGTCGCTAAAATTAGTTTTTTGTAGGAAATTTCTCCACTCTTTTTAGCATTAACTTTTTTGTTTTCCCTATCAATTGAAAGAACTTCATCTATTATTAAATCAATACCAGCATTGGTAAGCATTGCATCGGGTATAACATTTTTAGATGTGTCTTTTAATGTTCCAAAAATATACGGAATACC
>JASBVU010000185.1 GCA_029960905.1 Thermoanaerobacterium sp. | reverse complement strand
CAAGTGCGCTAAAATCATTAAGTGAAATACCTCTAATATACTCCATTGTCAGTACACGCCTTGTCGTATGCGTCCAGCTTATAGAAGGAACACTTACTCCTTTATCTATTGAAAAATTCTTTTTGAATCTTTCAGCATTTTCTCCTTCTATCCTAAAATCCATCTCGTATCTTAACGTATTTTTAAATTCATCCACCATATTGGTAAAATTATATAATTTACCGTATTTTGTATGATTATCAACAAAATGTGCAATATCCTCTAATATTGTTATATCCTGGTCAATGATTTTTTCTATTCCAGGTCTTTGAATTTTAACTACAACTGTTTTACCCGACCATAATTTTGCAATATGCACCTGTGCTATAGAAGCAGCTGCCAAAGGTTCTACATTAAACTCAGAATATGCTCTATCCAAACTTTCACCGAATTCACTCTCTATAACAGATTTTACATCGCTAAAAGAAAAAGCAGGAGCATTATCCTGTAATTTTTCCAGTTCATCTATAATGTCCTGTGGCAGAATATCCGGTCTTGTGCTGATAATCTGGCCTATTTTTATAAACGTAGGACCTAATTCTTCAAGAGCAAGCCTTAATCTTTGACCTCTTGAAAGTTTTGAAAGTCCACTATCATTATCGTATTCTAATAATACTCTTTTTATATTAAAATGGTTTGAAAATCCAATATGCTCAATTACAGCACCAAATCCGTATTTAATAAACACAAATATTATTTCTCTATATCTTTTTAAATGTTTAAAACTACTAACAGCCAATTAATTTCACACCTGTCATTAAACTTATTTTTTGTCTACCATTTTTGTGTTTTGCAATTCATCAAGTACTTTTTTAATCTCTTCATGGACAATATCCCTGATATCTTCTTTAGAAATTAAGTCTTCTTTCTTTGCTATATTCATATAATCAAAAGTTTCAGCAATTATATCTTTAACAATTCCTTTTAATTCTTCTTTCTGTTCTTCGCCTTTTTTAACAAGATCTTTTACCAAACCTTGGGCATCTTCTCTTGCAACTTCTCCTCTATTTACGAGCTCTTCTACTGTCTTTTCTATTTTTTCTCTTGATAATGAAAATAATCCTAAACTAAGATTAATAGATTTTTCAAGTAAATTTACCATATTAATTCTCCTTTCAAAATTAATTCGGACATTCGTACTATAGATATTATATTATTAAAAGATTCTAAAGTCAATGTAAAAATATATATTGATATCAAATATTTTTAATGTTTAGAAGAACAAGGCCAAAAGTGATAAAAACAGAGAAATTACTGAAACTTGCAAAATGAAAAATATTGAAAGCAAAATAGTCACCTGGTACAGTTGTTGGTTAATGCAAATTTTCATTCTCATATATTACCGGACATACAGCAAGAAGCAATTACAGCAATGAGCGAAATAGATAAAATGTTTTTTGAAAAGCGGAATAACTTTTCCATATAATGGATGTTAGCAAATCTAAAAAAAATTATTTTTTATAAAAAAATAAAAAAACCGCAAATACTTGCGGCTACTGGCTTTTAATGGTCTGAGTGACTGGATTTGAACCAGCGACCTCCAGAACCCCATTCTGGCGCGCTACCAACTGCGCCACACCCAGACAACTTACAATAGTATTATAAAACGTAATGTTCAAAAAATCAAGTATCACAATATGATGCAGATTATACCGCCACCTCCATCATTGACAATTCGTTCAAGCGTATCCCTCAGCCTCATGCTTACATTGTCTGGAATCTTGCCAAGCTTGTTTTGCATCCCTTCTTTTACAAGATCGCTTAAAGATTTTCCAAATATATTTGATTCCCAGATTTTATCCGGGTCATTTTCAAATTGCTCTGTAATGTATTTGACGAAATCTTCACTTTGCTTTTCTGTGCCGACGATCGGCGATACTTCCGTTGTCACATCTGTTCTAAATATGTGGAGGGAAGGTGCAGATGCTTTAAGCCTTACAGCAAAACTGCCACCTTGTCTCACTATTTCTGGCTTTTCAAATTCCATATTATCTATGCTGGCAGGAACAACCCCTACGCCTTTTTTCTTAGCATCTTCAATGGCATCTTTTAATTTGTCGTACTCAGCTTTTGCGTATGATAATTCTTTCATCATTTTCATAAGATCTCTATCACCGCGTATTTCAAGACCGCATTCATCACTTAATATTTTAAAGAAAAGACCTTCTTTTGTCTTTGCTTCTATGTCTGCGATACCCTCACCTGGATCTATCTTTTTAATTACTACATCACCCATGTGTTCATTGGACTTTATAGCATCAACTGTTCTTCTTATATCCCTCAATCTGAATAATTCATTTATGCTTTGTTTGACTGTGTTCATTATGCTTTGTTTTAACCAGTGCTCATTCTCAAGTACATCGACCCACCTTGGCAGATCAATATTGAGCTCTGTGATTGGAAATTCATAAAGCACTTTTTCAAGTATGTTTTTAATATCGGTCATGCTCATCTTAAGCACATTAACTATTACTACCGGCACGTCGTACTTCATTTCCATTTCTTTACCTAATTTAACTGTATCTGCGTCATCTGGATGCGTGGAATTTAATAATATTATAAATGGTTTATGTATTTCCTTTAACTCTTTCACAACTCTTTCTTCTGATTCTACGTAGTTATCTCTTGGTATTTCTGTAATGCTTCCGTCTGTCGTCACAACCAATCCGATTGTTGAATGGTCATTTATTACTTTTTTAGTTCCTATTTCGGCAGCTTCTTCAAATGGAATTTCATAATCATACCATGGAGTAGTGACCATTCTCGGTTTATCACCTTCTAAATATCCCATCGCACCTTTTACCATGTATCCAACGCAATCTACTAACCTTACACTGAAACTTGTATTTTCATTTAGTGAAATTTCTACCGCTTTCTCCGGTACAAATTTAGGCTCCGTAGTCATTATTGTCTTACCTGCTGCACTCTGAGGCAACTCGTCCTGAACTCTCTCTTTAAGGTTTAAATTGTCGATATTTGGCAATACCAATATATCCATAAATCTCTTTATAAACGTTGATTTCCCAGTACGAACAGGACCTACGACGCCTATATATATGTCGCCTTCTGTTCTTTCTGCTATATCCTTATAAATATCGTAATTTTCCACATCATTTCCCTCCTTTTTTAAAGATAAATATAGTTTTTATACTTTAACACTACATATATATGAGGGAAATAGACAATTATGAATAAAAAAGAGGACACAATTTTATATGCCCTCCATCTCATGCTTCTTGTTGCGCGTCATCAATGAATATACAGCTTCTCGAGGATTTTTACCTTCAAAAAGTATCGAATAGATTTCATTAGTTATTGGCATCTCAATGTTATGTATTTTAGAAAGTTCGTAAGCTGATTTCGTCGTATTAACTCCTTCTACCACCATTCCGATTTCGTTTAATGTTTCGTCTAATGATTTGCCTTGTCCTATTTTTATTCCAGCCCTTCTATTGCGTGAATACATGCTTGTACATGTTACAATAAGATCTCCCATGCCTGTCAAGCCTAAAAAAGTAAGTGGATCCGAACCTAATGCAACACCTAAACGAGTGATTTCAGCAAGTCCTCTCGTCATAAGTGCAGCTTTAGTATTGTCCCCAAAACCAAGTCCGTCTGATATGCCAGCACCTAATGCAATGATATTTTTAAGAGAGCCACCTAATTCAACGCCTATCAAATCTCTATTTATATACAGCCTAAAATTTTCATCCATCATTACATCTTGTACATGTTCACATGCACTTATGTCATTTGATGAAATAACACATGCTGTAGGTATGTGCCTGCAAACTTCTTCCGCATGGCTTGGTCCGGAAAGCACCACAACTGAATTATCTACTATCTCTTGTATAACTTGAGACATCCTTTTTAAACTAGAAGTTTCAAGACCTTTTGCCAAATTCACAATTATTGTCGACTTGTCAATTAACCCTTTGATCATTTCTACCACATATCTTACTGCGTGTGACGGAACTGCTAAAACTATTATTTTCTTGTTTTTAACTGCGTAACTTATATCGGTAGTTATATCAATGCTTTTCGGCAATTTTGCATCAAGGTATCTTCTATTATAACCTGTTGTTATGATTTCCTCCATCTGGTTTTGATCCCTTGTCCACATACAAACATTGTGGTTCATTGAATCCAAATGGATTGCCATTGCTGTTCCCCAACTGCCTGCGCCTAATACTGCAACGTCCATTTATAAATCCCTCTTTACTTTATATTTGTTTTTTGTCCAAATTTCGATTCGGTTCCATTAAGTAATCGTTTTATATTTGCTCTATGCTGAAATACAGCCATTGATGTAATTATTACTGCAAATATCAACATGTTAGACGATTTGTAATAAATAATATTAAATAGAAGAAATGAAACTGCCCCAATTATGGAACCAAGCGAAACATATTTGCTGATAGAGATAATAACAATTCCTATTATAAGCGACAAAACCGCAATGACAGGACTTATGGTCATAATAGCCCCAAAGCTTGTAGCTACGCCTTTACCGCCTTTAAACCCCAAAAAAACAGGCCAATTGTGACCGATTACTACTGCAATTCCCGCAACATATCCGCCTGCATTTCCGGCAATCAATCTGCCAAGAAGTACAGCTAAAACCCCTT